>DGVW01000033.1 GCA_002396005.1 Oribacterium sp. UBA4274 | reverse complement strand
CTTTGTTTACCGGGCATCCGTATGTACAGGTGTATGTATCGCCTATCTCTTCTCCGTTACGGCAGTACCGCTCTGTGTGATCTCCCCTGAGAAAGCCTGTCACTTCAACCGTAAACTCATACTCTTCATCAAACCACTTCTTCATCGTCAGCTCTCCTTCCTGATCGGATGCCGGATCACTGTCTTCAGTTTCTCCGGCTGGACTTTTCTCGCATCAGATAGATAAATCTCATGGTGCATTCTCTTGTCAGTGATATCCAGAACATAACCCTGTTCTTCTATAAATCTGTGCATTGCATCTACTGTAGCAGGTTCATCATCATACGATCCGATATGCATGCACTGCACACACAACCCTTCATCATAAGTAAAGAACTCCACCTTTGAGAAATCCTGTTTTTTCTTAACCGTAGCTTCCCTGACAGCCCACTCAAAATCATCTTTTGCTACAAAGTCTGGCAGGCGGATGACGGATATCCACTTGAAATCTTCTTTATGAGCATAGTCGATACCGATTACTCCATTCTGCCACCAAAAACCTTCCAATGGCGGAACTACATAATCAAAATATCCGTCAATCTGATGATCACCTTTTTTACTCATCTTGATTGCAAATGCGATTCCATACAAAAGACCTATAGCCTGTTTATATTCGCCATCTTCATCATTTGGATTCCCACTGCCCCTAACCGCGATATAATTCATCTTCGGAACAGTGAGGATAGACGGCGTTCCCTTTGGCATATAGAATTCTTTGTATTCCTTCTTATAATCAAACGCCATACCCTTTTTCTCCACTTAGTTTCGGTCGGTGCTAAACGATCGTCCACCGGACGATCAGCACCCCTCCATATAATCCTTAAGTTCTTTGACCTCACAGCCCTTATTCGCATAGTATGCGTACATTTCATCCATCTTTTTCAGATCATAGCTTGTAACACAATCGGATATCACGTGAACGCTATATCCTGCCTTTGTCATATTGAAGCATGTGGACTTTACGCAACCTGTGGCATCCGCACCGGCAATAAAGAACTCGTTAATTCCATTCTTTTCAATGAACTCTGTAAATTCCTCGCTCGTAAGCGCATTTGCCTTCGTCTTCACAAAGATATTATCGGATACCACCTTCATTTCAGGAACCAGCTCAGCCCCTTTTGTGTCCGGCTTAAAGGTTCTGGTTCCCGGCGACAGATTATTATGCTTGATATAGATGATCTGCATATTCTCTGTCACAGCCCAGTCGATAGCCTGATTGATCCGATCAATGATCTTTCTGTAGTTCTTTGTAATGTCATTTTGAATGTCAATCACCATCAGTGCTTTGTTTCCCATGTTTCTTTCCCTTCCTTTCATATTTTTTCGCCATATCACAGGCGATTTCATAAAGCTTTTCCCTGATAGACTCCGGTTCGATTACAGTTACCTTATCCCTGCAGGAAAGCATCCATGATATCAGGCCTTCATCGTCCGCATATTCATGTTCAAAAAGGAGTGATCCATCGGACTGTTCTTCAAAGGAACCCACGCCGTACTCTTCAACGAGCTGCCACTTCATGGACGGATCAAAAACTGCCCTAACTTTTCCTCTTACAGGAAAGACCTTTTCGTTCGAAAGCTCCGGCAAAGGGATCTCGGATCTTCTTTCAAACACCTCGCCATGTACGATACAATAATCTATAATCGCCTTCTCCTGAGGGCTTGCCGGCTCATTCCCAGCATAAACATTTGCGGCATACTTCTCGCAGATCTCATCCCAGAACTTCGGGATCTCCTGATAAGCGGTTTCGTAATCAAATTCCTTCTGAAATCCGATTACCTTGAACTGAAACATTGTTGTTACCTTGTATTCCATTTGGATACCTCCTTGAACCTGTACTTTGATAGACAAGGGAAGAAAAGTCCTTACATCTGCTCCTTCACGTGCCTGCGTGGGTGTCACGCCGTGGAAACGCGAGAAAGCCTTGCTGAAACTCTCTGAAGTTTCATAACAATACCGGAGTGCGATATCGATCACCTTATCCTCTGTCTCCTTCAGATCAAGTGCCGCATTATGCAGTCTCCGATTTCGGATATATTCTCCGAGATCGTAACCTGTTATCAGCGAAAACCCTTTCTGAAGGAAGAATGGTGAAAGATACACCTGATCGGCAACATCCTGCGCACTGATGTTGTCGGTAAGATGCTTCTCCATATAATCGATCGCTTTCCGAATGCTGGTAATCAACTCCATCACTCAAACCTCCCGTCTCCACTTCGTTCCGGTCCGCGCTAAACGGATGTCCCCCGGACATCCAGCGCCCTTGTATGATCAGTATACCTGTTTAGGAAGTTAATATCCTGTCATTTTATGTCCGGATCTGTCCTGATAAAGTGCCCTTCCTGAACTGCCGCAAAAGTCGCAACCGCACATACCGGAATCGCCAAATACTTTAGTGGGACTATGGGATCAGGCATACTACTACGAATACAAAATCCGCAGCAGTATCAAATCTCGCTCCAAACTCGGTGACAGTATTCATTTTTCGGGCAATAGTTCCGTCTATCATATCTGATAAGCCGCCAGTCAAATATAGTATATAGAATACCGGCAAAAACACCGGACAGAACAGTAGTGCAATACTGATCAGTACCCTAAAGCCTGTTATTATATTTGCCATAACTTAACTCTTTGGAACATGACCGTCTCTTCCTTCATTGAGATATTTCCGACACAGAAGCCATATTCCAACAATTCCTTCTTGTATTTGAGAAAAGAATGGTCGATCGGAACCCCTGTAATTTCTTCAATCTCAGCATATGTGAGCTTGAAGCTGTCCGTTCCATTATCCCGGATCCATTTCCAAAGATGTTCGTATTTACTCATATCTGTTCATCCTTCACTTTACCATTGCAAAACGCAGCCATCTCTTTTTCAAGCAGGCGGAATACATTCGCAATCAGATACCCATCCGCTATCGCATGATTCATACGAACCGACACCGGCATCAAAAGTCTCCCGTTTTCCTCACGGTATTTCCCCCAGTTGATGATCGGCAGAAAATAGAGGAATCCATCTGGCAGTTCAATATTCAGGGAATCATAGGACAGCCATGAAATGTAGGAAGCATCAAACCAGTTCGGATGCTTTTCCATATCAAGGCCATACTCCCTCGTTTGTTTTGCCTTCTCTATGTCAGAGACAGCATTTTTGTAGAATGCGGCATAATCCGGATCATAACTTGTATATACCGGCGTACAGGTCTCGGTATCCTCATGAAAAATATACTGCGTAGGGTTAATCCTGTCATAACAGATCAGTTCCTCAGTCTGCCAGAGATACCCCATTTTGTAATCATCCCGGGAATTCAATACCATGGAAAGGATATATAGGAAATTGACATAGAACTTCGTGTTACTCTCCTTCGAGCACTTAACAAGCTCCGTCACATCAACCCTTGCCGTCATAGAAGTCGAGCACTTGCAATCCTCCGTAAAATGCCGGAATACCCCCTTCCTGTAATAGGTTTCTTTATCAATAACTCTATAGTTCATATCTTTACCCTCTTCTTTTCATCATCAGATAGCAGTTTATCCCCTTTTTATAAAAATCAGGTAGTTCTCCGACACACTTATACCCCAGATTTTCATATAATTTCTTCGCTCCCGGGTTAAAATCATCTACAGTTAAAAAATATTTTGCCGAAGAAGAATCGGAAGCATTATCCTCAAAAAACTTCATCAGCTGTTTACCGATACCACAACTTCTGTATTCTTCCTTTACTGTAACAATATGGAGATAAGGGTAGCTTCCAAAAACACCATTTGTCATGTAGTAAATAAACCCCAGGCATTTCTCATTTTCATCCAATGCAACATATATGTTTTCTTGTCCCACTGCATATGTAAGCATATTAGCTGCCTTTTGATGATTGCTAAAATACGCTTTCCCTAAATCCGAATTTTGCAATATTTCTATGCAGCTATCAATATATTTCATATCTGCAAGTAGAATATGAATATCCTTTTTCCTCTTACTTTCTTCACGCATTAATCTTTACTTCCGTCACTTTCGTCAAAATTGGAAACTATCTATAATACAGAATCACACATTCGCCTTAATCGGTAAATGATTCAATCTCATATGTCAGAATCCCATTGGCATAGATTTCCTGATAGATCATATCCCGATATCACCCCGATATCTGATTTATCAGTTTCAATGTATGAAAACCCGGTTCTTTCCGAAAGCCACTCCGCATACTTTCTGGTCGCCCCGTATTTTGATTTGTATAAGATAATCCCACTCATTCGAAATATTCCTTCCGTTGCCCCTTGCAAACTCTGATTCTACTCCGTTATCTCTATCTGATTGCCTTCGATTACAACTATGCAACTTTCGTAATAATTATCACCAGTCGTACGCGGTCCACTTACAACCTCAAAACCGTCTTTTTTTAACCTTGTCGTTAGCTCATCAACTTTCTCTTTGCTACCAGCGCTAAAAGCAATATGAGCATAACCTGTACGATTCAAGTAATCTATATTAGCCCTCATAATCAATATCTTCCTTATAGTTTACTCAAAAATCTGTCCGGGCAGCTTAAGCTTTTCTTTTGGCGGAAAGTTCTTATCAAACTCTTCAACATCAGCATCTACAACATAGTAGCCCTTTGGAGTCTGGTACACACCGGTGATACCATCAAGATATCCAGGAATCAGCTCCTTGCACAGGAAGAATGAAGAATCAGCATCTTCCGGAAGGTCATGGTATCTGATTCCAAACTTGCTGGCATAGTCAAAGCCGCTGTGTCCATAGAAACCAATATTCCCTTCAAAAAGCACCGCCCCAAAGCCCATTTCTGCAGCCTTTTCAAGAGAGTAGTCCAGGATTGCCTTGCCATATCCTTTTCTTTTAAGCTCAGGAGCAATGCCGATCGGTCCCATTGTAAGAACGTCGATAGTCTTTCCATCATCTGCCTCAATGGTAGTTTTCATAAATATGTTCTGACCGATAAGCTT
>DGVW01000094.1 GCA_002396005.1 Oribacterium sp. UBA4274 | reverse complement strand
CAAGAGCTGAAGCCGGGCAGGAGATAACATTGGAAATATATAACTCCTCCCAGAGCCAGTCCACACAGGATGATCAGGTTGAAGAAATGATAAAACACGGCTGCGATGTTATATGTGTAAATCTTGTTGACCGCACGGCACCTTCCAATATCATAGATGCACCAAGAAATGCGGATGTCCCTATAGTATTCTTTAACCGGGAACTGGTGGATGAGGATATGCTGAGATGGAATAAGCTCTACTATGTGGGGGCGGATGCATTTGAATCCGGAATCATGCAGGGAGAGCTGGCGGTCGATGTTATAAAGAACGAAAACGTTGACAGAAACAATGACGGCGAGATCCAGTACGTTATCCTGGAAGGCGAGGCAGGTCATCAGGACGCCATAGTCAGATCCGAAAACTGTGTGAACCGGATCCGGGAGCTTGGAGTGAAGCTTGATAAGCTTGGATATGCCATTGCCAACTGGAACCGGGCTCAGGCTTCAAACCAGATGGAAAAGCTTATAAAAAACCATGGAGATAAAATAGAGTTTGTATTCGCCAACAATGACGATATGGCCCTCGGAGTTATAGACGCCTATAATGTTTCGGATATTCCCGAGTACAAGTGGCCCTATGTTATAGGTATAGACGGAACGGAACCCGGAAGAGCAGCCGTTAAGGAAGGCAGCATGGCTGCAACAGTCTACAATGATGCCCGAGGTCAGGCCGACGCCATCTTTAATCTTTCGAAAAGACTTGCTGCCGGTGAGAGCCTCGAAGGCCTGGGACTCCAGGGAGACAAATATATCAGACTCCCCTATAAGAAGATTACAAAGGATAATGTTGACGACTTTGATTAGAGGATTTCATTGATTATATTTAAAAGCTTGCAGTATTTCTATCGGGAATATGCAGGCTTTTTTCGATTCTCCAAAGTTTGGCATGGTCCAAAGTGAACGATGGGAAGGGCACACTTCGTATTTTTTTGTAAGAAAAACAAACTTGACGGATTCTGGGTTCGATGTTATCATGTTCAAAACTTAAGAGAGGGTGTGTAAAAATGAACAAGAAATCTTCTTTTGACAAAAACAGAATAGACTGGTTTATAACATTGGTTCCGTTCCTTCTTATAGGAATGATGTGCGTGTTCTTCTTTGTGATGCCTCAGGACTCCAATGTCATCATTAACAATATAAGAAGTTTTCTTGGTGACAGCTTCGGAGTTTATTATCTTTTCATAGGACTTGCTTTTGCGGTAATATCCATCTATATCGCCTGCTCGGATATAGGAAATATAGTACTGGGTGAGCAGGATGAGAAGCCCAAATACAGCTTTTTCGCCTGGGGCTCAATGATGTTCACCTGCGGTCTGGCGGCGGATATACTCTTTTACTCTCTTTGTGAGTGGATACTTTACTGGGTGGATCCTCATACTAAAGAAATGGGTGACCTTATGGACTGGTCAAGCACATTTACACTTTTCCACTGGGGCCCTATCCCATGGGCTTTCTATCTGGTGCTTGCCGTGGCCTTCGGCTTTATGCTCCATGTACGTAAGCGTAAGAGACAGAAATATTCAGAGGCCTGCAGACCAGTGCTTGGAAGATATACAGACAGATTACCCGGAAAGCTTATCGATCTCCTTGCGGTATTTGCCCTCCTTGCGGGAACCGCAACAACCTTTTCCGTTGCAACACCTCTGCTCAGTCAGGTTATAAAATCACTTACAGGCCTTAACATCTCGGAAAGATCCATAACCATATTCATACTTGTTGTGACCTGTATCATCTACACCTACTCGGTAATGAAAGGAATGCTGGGCATTTCCATACTTGCCAATGTCTGCACCTACCTTTTTTATGGCTTGCTGGTTTACGTTCTCCTCTTCGGAGGCCAGTGCAAATTCATCATTGAGACAGGATTTGCGGCAATGGGAAGACTTGCCCAGAACTTTATAGGACTTTCAACCTACACAGATCCTCTCAGAACCACCGGCTTCGCCGAAAACTGGACCATTTTCTACTGGGCTTACTGGATGGTATGGTGCGTTGCGGCTCCCTTCTTTATCGGAAGCATCTCAAGAGGACGGACAGTCCGCCAGACAATTCTCGGTGGATATGTTTTCGGAATGGGCAGTACCTTCGTAAGCTTCATAATACTGGGAAACTACGGACTGGGACTTCAGGTAACGGGAAAGCTTGATTCGGTGGCTATATATGAAGCAACCGGTGACCTTTACATTACCATCATTGAAATACTTAAGCAGCTTCCGTTGTCAGCATTGGTAATGGTGGTTCTGGTGGTTGCCATGATCGCATTTTACGCAACCTCCTTTGATTCCATAACACTCGTAGCTGCACAGTACAGCTACAAAGATCTGAAGGAAGATGAAGAACCCAAGGATATCATCAAAGCCTTCTGGTCAGTGATGCTGATACTTCTTCCGGTAGCACTGGTATTTTCGGAAAGCTCCATGGCCAATATCCAGTCGGTAAGTATCATAGCAGCCTTCCCTATAGGACTTGTGATCGTACTCATAACCGCAGCCTTCATGAAAGATGCCAGAGTTTTTCTGGCGGAATTAAGAGGAGAATGCGTGGAAGTTACTGAGGCTTCAGCCGAAGAAATTCTGGCTAATAAAGCATTTGCATCAAAAGATAACGACGATTTATCGGATGAGAAAATTGAAGAAATCATCGGTAACTGGGAATATATCTATGGTGATAGATAAATATATGTGATAGAATGCTCGTGTTGCGACCACCGCAGCACGAGTTTTTTTAGCATGAAGAGCGGTTTAGTGTCCTGCGGTGCAGTCATAGGGAGTTATGCTGATTGTAGGGACTAATACGAATTTCTATTTTAGGAGCCAATTAGATCTAAAGCTGTTGATCAGATATAATCGGCGAACAACATGAGTTTATAGAGGAGAAATATATGCTTCAGGGCTTTTTTAATTATGACAATCCCATCTGGCGCTTCGTCGGAAGACTGGGAGATATGATACTTCTTAATGTACTGTGGATCTTATGTTCACTTCCCATAGTCACCATAGG
>DGVW01000120.1:11831-12997 GCA_002396005.1 Oribacterium sp. UBA4274 | reverse complement strand
CAGGTAACTTCGGAAATATCCTTGCTGCTTATATCGCAAAGCACATGGGAGTTCCTATCGAGAAGCTTATCTGTGCGTCCAATGAGAACAAGGTACTCACAGATTTCTTCGGAACCGGAAAGTATGACAGAAACCGTCCGTTCATCCTTACATCAAGCCCATCGATGGATATCCTTATAAGCTCTAATCTTGAGCGTCTCATATATCTCAGCGCAGGACGTTCTGCAGAGAAGACAGCGGCTTTTATGAAGGATTTAAAGGAGACCGGTGTTTACGATATCACAGACGATATGCGTGCATTTGTGGCAGATTTCTACGGCGGATATGCAAGTGAAGATAAGGTGTTTGCTGCCATAAAAGCATTAAAGGACAAGACAGGCTATGTTATCGATCCGCACACTGCTGTAGGTAAGGCTGTATATGATCAGTATGTAGAGGAGACAGGCGACAAGACCAAGACTGTTATTGCATCAACTGCAAGTCCGTTCAAGTTCGCACCTAATGTCATGAAGGCTCTCGGTGAGGACGGAAGTGATGAGGATGTCTTTAAGGTCATCGACAGGCTTAAGGATATTGCCGGTGTTCCGGAGCCTAAGGCTATCAAGGAAGTACGCAGTGCTGAGATCCGCCACAACACAGTTTGTGAGATTTCGGAGATGGAGAGCATAGTGGAAGGCTTCCTTTTTGATTGATTTGATTTATCTTTGGACTCATGATTCCGAAAGGGATTATGAGTCCTTTTTTAATTGTCAGATAAATATTAGTAATTTTTACTAAAAAATAATAGAGTGTAGTATCATAATTCATAATGAAATGATATGATATACGCGGACGTGAAGAAAAAACATTCACCGACTTCGAAATGTAGGAGGATAAAAGAACTTTTGAGTTTTTTTATGTTCTTATAGAAATACAATACGAAGTATGTTAATATATTCACATACTTCGTATAGTTAACAAATTAGGAGGATATAAAATGTTAGTTAACGCAAAGGAAATGCTTGATAAGGCACTTGCAGGTCACTATGCAATTCCACAGTTCAACATCAACGATCTTGAGTGGACAAAGTCAGTTCTTCTCGCTTGTGAAGAGGCTAAGTCTCCGGTTATTCTCGGTGTATCAGAGGGTGCCGGCAAGTACATGACAGGATTTAAGACTGTTGCAG
>DGVW01000120.1:0-11774 GCA_002396005.1 Oribacterium sp. UBA4274 | reverse complement strand
GCAGCTATGGTTAAGGCTATGGACGAGTCTCTCGGAATCACAGTTCCTGTAGCTCTTCACCTTGATCACGGAACATATGAAGGTTCAAAGGCTTGTATCGAGGCAGGCTTCACTTCTATCATGTTTGATGGTTCTCACTATGATATCAATGAGAACGTAGAGAAGACAAAAGAGCTCGTTAAGATCGCTCATGATGCAGGTGTTTCTATCGAGGCAGAAGTTGGTGGCATCGGTGGTGTAGAAGATGGTGTAGCATCAAACGGTGAGAAGGCTGATCCTGCAGAGTGCAAGATGATTGCTGATCTCGGTGTTGATTTCCTTGCTGCAGGTATCGGTAACATTCACGGTGTATATCCTGCAGACTGGAAGGGACTTGATTTTGATGTTCTCGCAGCTATCAAGGAGCAGATCGGTGATCTTCCTATGGTTCTTCACGGCGGTTCAGGTATCCCTGAGGATCAGATCAAGAAGGCTATTTCTCTTGGTGTTTCAAAGATCAATGTTAACACAGAGCTTCAGATCGTATTTGCCAAGGCAACAAGAGCATATGTTGAGGCAGGCAAGGACCTTGAGGGCAAGGGCTATGACCCACGTAAGCTTCTCAAGCCGGGTGCAGAAGCTATCATTGCAGAGTGCAAGAACAAGATTGCAGTTTTCGGTTCAGGAAACAAGGCATAATAAGTATTATTACAAAATTCAAGGGGTCGCTTATGCGACTCCTTTTTTGATGATGTACTTTCAATCGAGTGGGCCGGCACGCGCCACTGCATTTTTCTGCTGAAATAATCGCGTTTTATGAAATATTAACAATGCCCTCACGCAATTGGATTGAAAATTTTTTCTTGTCACGAAGTTTCCTGTGGTTTACAATCAGCACAGCACAATTAAATATGTATGTCTGATTTTATGTCTTTAAGAACGGTTTATATCATTCTGACGACTTGATCTATATGTAAGTATATGGATTTAGGCCTGAGATGTGAGATCAGACGGTTCAATCAAGGTTTTCCTTTCAAAGGGAGTAAAAGGAGATTTAAGAATGAATGATGTTCTGAATGTTGCCGAGATCTTTGGCGAAGATGTCTTCAATGACAAGGTTATGCAGGAACGTCTTCCTAAGGCTGTATATAAAAAGCTTAAGAAGACTATCACTGAAGGCTATGAGCTGGATCCGACTATTGCTGATTCTGTTGCACAGGCTATGAAGGAGTGGGCTCTTGAGCATGGTGCCACACACTATACTCACTGGTTCCAACCGCTTACAGGTATAACTGCCGAAAAGCACGATTCCTTTATTTCAGCCGCTGATCAGAACGGCAAGGTTATCATGGAGTTTTCCGGAAAAGAGCTTGTTCGTAGTGAAGCGGATGCATCATCATTCCCATCCGGCGGACTGCGTGCTACATTTGAAGCCAGAGGATATACCATCTGGGATTGCACCAGCCCTGCATTTTTACGTCACGAGGGTGACAATGGAGACATTGTTACTCTCTGCATACCTACCTCCTTCTGCTCCTTTGGAGGTGAGGCACTTGATACCAAGACACCGCTCCTCAGGTCCATGCAGGCTGTGAGTGAGCAGGCTATTCGTATACTCCGTCTTTTCGGTAATACTACCTCAAAAACTGTTAAGCCATCAGTCGGCGCAGAGCAGGAGTATTTCCTTGTTGATCGTAATAAGTACCTGAAACGTAAGGACCTCATCTATACAGGACGTACACTGTTTGGTGTTATGCCTGCCAAGGGTCAGGAACTTGACGATCATTACTTTGGTTCTATCCGCCATAGAATAGCTGAGTTCATGCGCGATGTTGATGTTCAGCTCTGGAAGCTTGGTGTTACTGCCAAGACTGAGCACAATGAGGTTGCACCGGCACAGCATGAGCTTGCACCTGTTTATGATGAGGCAAACCTGGCAGTTGACCATAACCAGCTCGTTATGGAAGTTATGAAAAAGACTGCACCAAAGCATGGTCTTGAGTGTCTCCTTCATGAGAAACCTTTTGAAGGTATCAATGGATCAGGTAAGCATAACAACTGGTCCCTTACTACAGATGACGGCATCAATCTTATGAGTCCGGGTGAGACACCTCATGATAACATCCAGTTCCTGCTTGTGCTTGCCTGTGTACTGGCTGCTGTAGACAAGCATGCAGATCTTCTGAGACTCAGTGCTGCAGATGTAGGAAATGAGCACAGACTTGGTGCGGATGAAGCACCACCAGCTATCATTTCTGCTTTTATCGGTACCCAGCTTGAGGATGTAGTAGAACAGCTTATCGGTACCGGATATGCAACAAATTCCAAGAAGGGCAAGAAACTCCCTACTGGTGTAAATACTATGCCGGATCTTTATGCTGATGTTACAGACAGAAACCGTACATCACCATTTGCCTTTACCGGAAACAAGTTTGAGTTCCGTATGGTTGGTTCAAGCGACTCCATCGCCAGTGCCAATATCATACTTGATTCTATAGTTGCAGAGCAGTTCAAGGAAGCTGCAGATGCTCTGGAAGGAGCAGAGGATTTCAAGACAGCATGCCATGACTATATCAAGAAGCTTCTCACAGAGCACCAGAGAATCATCTTCAATGGTAACGGATACAGTGAGGATTGGGTGAAGGAGGCTGAGAGAAGAGGACTTCCAAATCTTCCTTCCATGGTAGACGCTATACCTGCACTTACTACGGATAAGGCCGTTAAGCTGTTCAAGGAGTTCGGAATCTATACAAAGTCTGAGCTTGAGAGCCGTACAGAGGTTGAGTATGAGCACTATGTAAAGGTTACTAACATTGAAGCCCGTGCCATGATCAATATTTCCGGCAAGCAGATCATACCTGCAGTTATACATTACACAACACGACTTGCGGATTCAATCAACAAGGTTATCGCAGCGTGTCCTGAAGCAGATGTTTCTGTCCAGAAGAGTCTCCTCACCAGAGCATCAAAGCTACTTTCAGATATGGAAACGGCACGTACAGAACTTTACAACAATGTAGAGAAGTATGGTCAGGAGAAGGATGCAAAAGAAAAGGCTCATCACTACCATGATGTCATAGTTCCTGCCATGAAGGCGCTTCGTACTCCGGTTGATGAGCTTGAGCAGATCGTTGATAAGGATCTCTGGCCGTATCCTAGCTATGGTGACCTGATTTTTGAGGTTTCTGAGCCGTAAGTTTGTTCGGATTTATGTTTTATATTTAGTTTCATATACATTTTCCATCCTGATGCCGGAGGTTTGCGGCTCGGGAGTGAAAAAAGTATTTTCTGCAAAAATCCTCGACGATTATGTCGGGGATTTTTTAGTGTATTCATTACCTTGTATTAGCCCTTTGAAAGTGATATTATGTTCAAAAATGATATCGTTGTGTAAATTATGAACATAATTTGCCATATGGAAGTTCAATATTGCCAATTTATAAAAAGCAGAAAATTAATAAAAAACAGAGGTAAGCTTTGATGAATAAAGAAACAGTCATTATCCTTAGAACATTTTATGAAAACAGAGAGAGTACCCAGAGAGACATCTCAAAAGAACTGGGAGTTTCTCTCGGAAAGACCAATAAGCTCATGACTGATGCAGTGGATGCGGGATATCTCGTAAAGCTGGACAACGACGAAGGCCGTGGAAGAAATGTCTTATATGAGATAACGGAAGAAGGCAAGAGAATCCTTGAAAAGTATCGTGTGGACAGGGCTCTCATCCTGGCTTCAGGCTTCGGCTCCAGATTTGTTCCTCTGACCTATGAGACACCAAAGGGACTTTTGGAGGTCTTCGGAGAACGTATGATAGAACGTCAGATAAGGCAGCTACATGAGGCAGGAGTCAGAGACATTACCATCATGGTGGGTTACCTCAAGGAGAAATTTGATTATCTGATAGACAAGTATGATGTAAAACTTATCTACAATCCTGAGTTCAGCAACAAAAACACTTTGGCGACCATGCATCATGCCATGAAGGTACTGAAGGGTAAAAACTGTTATATTCTGTCATCTGATAACTGGATGAGGGATAATATTTACCATACCTATGAGGCGGATGCCTGGTATGCTGCAACCTTTATGGAAGGGGATACCCGTGAGTGGGCCATGGAAACGGGCAAAAACGGTGTTATCAAGAGTGTTAATGTGGGCGGACATGACAAGTGGTGCATGTATGGACCGGTGTACTTTACAAAAGAATTTTCCGATAAGCTCCTGCCGCTGATAGAGGCTTACTACAAGATGCCGGGTACAGAACAGTTTTACTGGGAGGATGTTCTCATCAGAAATCTGAAGATCCTTCCTGACATGTACATAAACAAGCAGCCGGAGGGAGAGGTATATGAGTTCGAAAATCTTGAGGAGCTCCGGGCATTTGATGATAAGTATGTAAATGATTCTGGCTCTAAGGCCATGCAGGTGGTGTCGAAGGTGTTTAACATACCGGAGTCTATGATCATCAATATCAAGTGCCTGAAGGCGGGTATGACCAATAAGTCATGGTACTTCAACATTTCAGATACTCCTGAAGCACCGGAAGAGTACAGAGGCAGGGCGTATATCTGCCGTATCCCGGGACCGGGTACAGAAAAGCTTATAAACCGGCGTCAGGAGGCGGAGGTTTATAAGGCTGTGGAGAAGCTTGGCATCACAGAGGAGCTTATCTACTTTAATGCTGATAACGGTTATAAGATTTCAAGGTATTATAATGGCGCAAGGAACGCGGATTATGACAATGCTTCTGAACTAAGACAATGTATGTCATATCTCAAGAAGCTGCATAATTCCGGTATAGTGCTTGACCATGAGTTCAGTATCAAAAAAGAAATGCTCGGTTATGAAAAGGATATAAGAGAAGCGAGAGCAGAGATTCCTTATGAGGATTACCCGACCGTGAGGATGCAGGCTGAGGAAGTATTTGACTGGCTGGATTCACTGAAAAGACAGCATACGATATGTCATGTTGACTCGGTTAAGGACAATTTTATCTTTACTGACGAAGGACTCAGGATGATCGACTGGGAGTATGCAGGTATGGGGGATCCCCTTATGGATATTGCCATGGCAGCCATATACTCTTATATGAGTTTTGAAGATGTGAAAGAACTTATAAAAGTGTATGTGACGGCACCGGATATAGATGGAAAACATTCACCTGATGACATAGGCGGAGTGGCAGTTAGAGGTTTATCGGATGAAGATGTGTATGCGATAGTGGTCGCATACATGGGACTCGGAGGACTCCTTTGGGCACTATGGGGGATATATAAGATGGCACTGGGTGAAAACTTTGGAGACTACACACTCAAGATGTATCGATATTTCAAGGACTCCTATAAAATCTTACGAAAATCAGAAAAAATTTTAATGTAATAGACAAAGACGTACGCATGGATGCGTGATAAAATTTTTAATAGATAATTATTGGAGGGGTCGTTAGATGATGAATATTAAAGCAAAACTGGGTGTAGTGGGACTAAGCATAGCCATCGGATGTACTGTTATCGCACCGGCAGTGTTTGCAGGCTGGGGCCAGAAAGATGGAAAATATTATTATGTAGATGACTCTACAAACGAGAAAATCAGTAACAAGTGGATACATACTTCTTCCGGCTATTATTATATCGGCAGTGACGGATATATGGTTACAGGCTGGAAAAAGATCAATGATAATTGGCATTACTTCCGCAGCAACGGTCTCATGGCAACAGGCTGGAGACAGATCAATAACAAGTGGTATTATTTAAAGGCTGACGGAGTTATGCAGACAGGCTGGCTCAAGCTTACGGAAGACAATACAACCAAGTGGTATTATCTGAAGTCTGACGGAACCATGACAACGGGTTGGAAGCAGATCGATAACAACTGGTATTATTTCCAGCCGGGAGACGGAACACTGATCATGGATTCATGGGCCAAGATTGACGATAACTGGTACAGATTTGAGTCAAACGGAGTTATGCAGACAGGCTGGTATTCCAACAACGGTTCATACTATTACCTGAGTAATAAGGGTGTTATGCAGACCGGTTGGAAGACAGATACTTCAGGCAACAAGTATTACCTTGATAAAAAGAATGGTAAGATGGCTCAGGGCTTTACTGAAATCGATAACAATACCTACTATTTTTCACAGAATGGTAAGATGGTATCCGGATGGCTGGAGTCAAACGGATCGTACTACTATCTCAAGGATGGTAAGATGATAAAGGACAAGACTGCTACCATTGATGGCAGTGAGTATAAGTTTAACAGTGACGGTGTATGTACAAGCTCAGTGAATGGAGTAACGGTTACACATGCTACTTCCGGAACAACCGGCAGCAGCGCAGTTACCACACCGGGCGGTACTTCAGGTACCATCAACTCCAGTACAACCGAAACAGTCGGAAACGGAACAACCACTACTACGACAACTGTTACCACCACTACAACCAGCAGTACAGGAAACAGTTCGGCTGCTGTTACTTCATCAGCACCCGGCAGTGATAATGTAACAGTCTCACCTGCAGGATCATCCAACAGTTCAGCGGTTTCCGTATCAGCCGCACCGGGATCAGGATCATCCTCAACGATATCTGCTGCAAGTGCAGCACCTGCCGACGGTGTTGTTACTGCCGGCACAAACACATCGGCTTCAACAGTTACAGTCAATGCCAATTCTGTATCAACAGTTATCAGTGCAGGAACAACTACAGGACCTAAATAAAGCTTCATATCATTATGAATACTTGGGATTGGGCAGAGCAAAATCTGTCCGGTCCCTTTTTTTTATATTATTATCATTTAACAATGCCGCCGGTATGTAGTAATATACTGACGGGTATTGTTTTGTATATTGCATTAATGCTGAGATATGGAAGGTGAAGGAATGGTAGAAGATTATATCAAAGCTAGACGTTTGGGTGAAAGTCAGTATCGTAAGGATGTGAACACAGGCAGATATCCTTATCTTACTGCTCTTGACGATATAGTGCCGCAGACTCAGATAACTGCGGAGAACAGAATCGGAGTTATGGAGATTCCGATTTCAGCTATTGTCGGGACCAAGACAAGAGGCAGGCAGGAAGCATTTGCAACAAACTTTATGCCTATACTGAACAGTGAAACTGAGTTTGGAATCAAGTGGTCACAGCTTTATGATGCGGCAGTGAACGAAGGTATCAGAGATGCGATACTCGTTTATGAGTATATGAACCGGTTCTATGTACAGGAAGGCAATAAAAGAGTTTCCGTGTCCAAATATCTCGGCACTTTGTCCATAGTTGCGGATGTTGTCAGACTCATGCCATTGAGGACGGGAACCAAGGACAACAACATCTACTACGAATTTGTGGACTTCTATAAAGCGGCGGGTTTTTACGGCATCATATTTTCGGAAGAGGGACGTTATCAGAAGCTTTGTGATGTACTCAAACTGCCTATGTCCAAACAGTGGACCTCTGATGAGAGAAGAAATGTCAAATCAGCGTTTGACAGATTTACAGATATTTTTGAACGTAAGGGAGGTACCCGCCTCGAGGTTACAAAGGGCGATGCATTCCTTCTGTATCTTACGGTTTACGGCCTCAAGGAGCTCATGGATGTTTCAAACTTACAGATAGAGCAAAATCTCGATAATATCTGGGAGGAATTCCTGAAGAACTCTGATGATGTCAGTCTGGTTCAGGACCCCGAGATTCTCGAGAAACATGAGAAAAAGACTTTTTTTGATATATTTACAAGTCAGGATAAAGGGTTCAAGGGCTCTGTGCTTAAGGCTGCGTTTATTTACGAAAAGAGTCCGGATACATCCGGCTGGTCCTACTCACATGAGTTCGGACGAAACTACGTTACTGAAAAGTTTGGCGGACGTGTTGAAACCTTCAAGTTTGAAAACTGTGAGACACCTGAGCTTGTAGCTACTGCCATCGATGCAGCTGCCGATGCGGGTGCCAATGTCATCTTCACCACAACGGGCATGATGATAGAAGCTTCTGTCAAAGCCAAGGTAAAGCACCCGGATATCTATATCCTTAATTGTTCCGTAAGAACAAACTATAACACTATACGAACCTATTATGGCCGTATGTACGAAGCCAAATACCTTATGGGTGCGCTGGCCGCTTCCGTTACAGACGGTAACGATATAGGATATGTTGAGCTGTGCCCTCAGTACGGTACTATTTCCAATGTCAATGCATTTGCGATCGGTGCCCAGATGGTCAATCCTTATGCCCGCGTACATCTCAAGTGGCTGGGACTTAAGGACAGAGACTGGAAAAAGGAACTGAGAGATGCCAATATCATGACTATTTCAGGGCCTGAACTTACACCGCCTAAGAATGCTTCAAGAGAGTTTGGTATATATATGGTTTCAGATGGGGATGTTGTTTCCAATATTGCCATGACTATCTTTGACTGGGGCAAGTTTTATCAGATAATTCTGGATTCCATTTTGTCAGGTACCTTCCAGAGTGCTGCCCTTACCAAGGATCATAAGGCTCTCAATTTCTGGTTCGGTATGAAGTCAGGAGTTATCGATGTCATCCTGTCGAGAGAACTGGGATATGCGTCCTGGAAGATGATGGAAGGTCTGAAAAAAGCCATGCTGGCGGACGTGCTTAATCCGTTTGACGGAGAGCTTCGCAGTCAGAAAGGAATCATTAAGGGCAAGGGCTCAGAGAGACTTACAAGTGATGAGATCGTAACTATGCACTGGCTCAATGATAATGTTATCGGAAACATACCTCCTATAGAGGAGTTTAATGACAGGACAAGGGAGCTTATGCGAATGGGCGGCTTTGCCGTAAACAAGGGGGAACAGGAAGATGAAGTTACTGCTGATATCTGATGAAGAGGAGAAGCATCTTTACGAGTATTATGACGCAGCGAGACTTAGAGATATCGATCTCATTATTTCAGCAGGAGATCTGAATGTCAAATACCTTGAGTTTCTGGTGACAATGGGACATGCGCCGCTTGTTTATGTGCCGGGAAATCATGACACATACTATGCGAGCCACCCGCCTATGGGCTGTGACAATGCTGACGATCGTATCATTGACTATCATGGACTTCGTATACTTGGGCTGGGCGGTTCCATGGAGTACAAAAAGGATATTTACCTGTACTCCGAGAAAGCCATGGAGAAGAGAATTGAACGTCTCAGGAATATGATAAAATTTTACAATGGATTTGATATACTGCTTACTCATTCACCGGCGGCGGGGTACGGAGATCTGGAGGATCTGCCCCATAAGGGTTTCGAGTGCTTCAATGATCTGTTGGAGAAGTACCATCCGAAGTACATGATCCATGGACATGTCCATAAGACCTATGGCAGCTTTGACAGAGTGCGTAAGCACCCGTCCGGCACCACAATTATCAATGCGTATTCAAGCTACGAGCTTGAGCTTACCAAAGAGGATCATCCGGAGGAGGGGAAAACAGGTTCCTTCCTCTATGACCTTTATAAAAATGTCTCCATGGGGAAGAGACATGGAAGAGTATAATTATATCCGGAGAAAAAAGATGATGATAACAAATGATTGGCTAACTTATCTTCAGACAGAGTTTGCCAAGCCCTACTATAAGACACTGTATGACAGGATAGATGAGGAATATAAGACAACCACAGTCTATCCACCAGCTGAGGATGTATTCAATGCCTTTACCTACACGCCTGTGAGCAAGGTAAAGGTAGTGATACTTGGTCAGGATCCGTATCATGAGCCGGGACAGGCACATGGACTTTCGTTCTCTGTAAAGCATGGGATAAACATTCCTCCATCACTTGTAAATATTTATAAGGAGCTTCATGACGATCTCGGCTGTTATATTCCTAACAACGGGTACCTCAGGAAGTGGGCTGATCAGGGAGTTCTGCTTCTGAACACTGTTCTTACTGTAAGAGCACATGAGGCAAACAGCCATAAGGGACTGGGCTGGGAGGAGTTTACCGATGCCGCTATCCGTGCACTCAATACCGTTGATCATCCTATCGTGTTTATCCTTTGGGGGAAACCTGCGCAGACTAAGGCATCCATGCTTAACAACCCTAACCATCTCATACTGAAGGCTCCTCATCCGAGTCCTCTCAGTGCATACAGAGGCTTCTTTGGCTCTAAGCCCTTTTCAAAGGCTAATGCTTTCCTGAGAGAGCATGGTGTGACGCCGATTGACTGGCAGATTGAAAATATATAAAAAGATTGAAGCCCGGTTTTATTTTTATTCTCTGATAACGTGAAAAAATAAACGAATAAAGGGCAGAAAAACGTTGAATCTAAGGATTGTATACGTGTAAGAAATACTTAAGAGGGACGTAACCGATTGTCGGTTGCGAGCCCTCTTTTTTTCAACTATGCTCTATCTAGATTATAAAGAAAGTGTAAGAGGTGACTCGCATATATCTGATTATAAAAAGCAGTTTTACAGCCGAGAATACATAGTGAAGGTATACTTCATTTAGTGCAGCTTCGGTTCTTTATATATCAGCCTCGGGGCATGGATGCCCGGGGCGTGCAATAATAGGTGTTAGTTTTAGTGAGGAAATAATGAAAAGGATTAAGGTAGCGTTAACAGCGGTTGTATTGTCGTTTTGCATGGGAATTACTGCATTCGCCTCAACTGGGATCGGTCTCAATCTCAATTGGAAGTATGCATCCAATTCAAAGATAAATACAGGCAAAGCTACACTATATACCAGTGATGCCGTAAATAAGAAAAATATAACAGTAGCGGTAGATGCCGGTCATGGCACACAGGGAGGTGAGTCTGTAAAGATTCTGAGCCATCCGGACGGAACAGAGTGCAGTGATAGCAAGGGAACAACGGAAGTGGCTGTTTCACAGGGCATGACATTTCAAGACAAGGTATCGGAGGCTTCCGTAAACCTGATGGTGGCTAAGAGCTTTAAAGATAAGCTGCTTGCAGACGGATACGATGTGCTTATGATCCGGGATGGAGATGATGTACAGCTTGACAATATTGCAAGAACAGTGTTGGCCAACAACAAGGCAGATTGTCATATAACCATTCAGTTTGATACGACAAGTTCCGATAAAGGGGCCTGCTACATATCTGTTCCCGATGATATTAAGTCCATGGATCCGGTAACAGATTACTGGCGTAAATCCAATAAACTGGGTGAGAGTCTTATTGCAGGACTCGGTGAAAAAGGTGTAAAGATACATTCATCAGGCTCCATTTCAGCAGATTTTGTTCAGACAGCATATTCAACAATTGCGTCAGTTGTGGTGCAGCTTGGTGACAAGTCGTCCGATCATTCAAAGGAGGCATGCGACAGGTATGCTTCAGGACTTCTTGACGGACTTAACAAGTATTACGGTTTCTGATATTGATTTGTGTGGTATATGCCTGCCGGGGTATTTTTCTGAGATCTCAGGTGGAATATAAGAAAATTAATTGCATAGAGTTGGATATTTCGAAAAGTTATTTTACCGAAAAGTAATTTTAACCAAAATTGATTTTTAAGGGTCCGGGTGTACAGCTATTTGTACTCCGGATCTGTTTTACTTTTGTATATAATTTAGCCTGATAATTAAAAATAAAAGTTATTTTATGAGTGAAGCAGAAGCAATTTAACAATGGCCGAAAAAAAAGCAAAAATTTCTGTGAAATATTTCACAAATTTGCGGTTTGCACTTGCAAAAATACATTAGATGGCATACAATAACGATGCTGATGGAAATTAAATCCAGTTAACATATCATTTAAAATATCAGGAGGATATTTACTATGGCAGTTAAAGTTGCTATTAACGGTTTTGGCCGTATCGGTCGTCTTGC
>DGVW01000040.1 GCA_002396005.1 Oribacterium sp. UBA4274 | reverse complement strand
TGGTACATATAATCTGCAAATGCTATAACCGAAAATGCTATAACAACGCGAAAGATCAAATCCCAGATAAAACCAAGCAAAATAAGTGTTGATTGTAATGGCGGTATATCAAACATACGGGCAATGGGCAGAAGCTCACCTCTAATGATCACACACAGAAGAACCAATAGAACCAGAATCTTCAATATGTTTTTTATTACTTCCACAATATTACTGAGAGAAAACAGCCTTTTCATGCCCGATATAGGATTAAGCTTACTGAACTTTACTTTTGTAGCCTTCTTTGAATAATTAAATCTCGTTTGTATGCAGTGAGATAATATACCAAGTACAACAGCTGTTAAAAGTATGGGTAATGAACAAATTAATGCATAAATGATGAATCTGTAAAACAGGGGACCTCCCAATGGATTACGATCACTCCACGAAATACAGTCAAGTACAAATCTCAACAAACTGATGATGTATCTGTATATAACCGGCAGCATAATTCTCACCATCACAAAAACGCCCAGCAGTATGACTACTGTGGCAACATCTTTACTCTGGCATACATTTCCTTCTTTACGCGCCTCACTTATCTTTCGCGCTGTAGGTTCCTCGGTTTTATCAGCAGCATCATCCCCGCCCATATAAACTCCTATCCTGCCAGTATCAGCATAATCTCGTCGAGATGCTCAAATAATTCGCTTATAAGTCTTGTAAGCATATCCGCCAAAGGGCTGAACAGCACAAGAAGCATCACCATACCTACTATTATCTTCAACTGGAAATTTACTGAAAAAATATTAAGCTGAGGTATAACTCTCATAAGTATTCCAAGAGATATCTCTGCAAGAAGCTCTATTGCAAGAATCGGAAATGCAAGCTGCAGTCCCATGATGATACAACTGTTGAAAAGCTTTATCATATAGGCTGCAATTCCAGCATTGATCTGTACCTGTCCGAAAGGAATGAGCTTAATAGAATCAAATATAATCTGTATATATCTGAGATGTGCGTTGGAAGTAAAAAAAATAAGGCTCACGAAGATGCCAAGAAGATTGGCATTGGGCGTCACCTGTTGGTTGGATGACGGATCATACATCTGAGCCATATTTAGTCCCATCATAAAGTCTATTAATGTTCCGCCGAAACGTACCACTGCAAGTGAGAGTTCCATACCAAATGCTATACATGCCCCGATTCCAAGTTCTTTTATAAGCATTAATGCATATTCAAGCAATGTTTCCGGTTCCGCATATAACATGCCGTTAGTCCATACATAAATCATGGCAGAAAGCATGAATATAAACATTCCCTTTATAGAACCCGGTAATTCAGCTCGTGACAACACGGAATTCAGCTCTATCACTCCTGTAACACGCATGACGATGAAGCTAAACAAAATAAACATTTCAGCCTCCGCTGGCGATCATATTAAAGACCTGAATAGTGAAATCATGTATCTTGGCAAGTATAGTACTTCCGAGAAGTGCAAGAACAGTAAGAATCGATAACAGTTTAGGTACAAAGGTCAACGTCTGTTCATTGATAGAAGTTGCAGCACTGAAGATTGCCAAAACGATACCCACGATCATACTGATGAGTAATAAAGGTAATGCTATCTCAAGTGCGAGCTGGAAAGTCTGTCTGAGCATATCAAGTGCCGTTACTGTAGTCATAGCTTCCTCCTATCGGAAACTGTTTATGATTGTAGAGAATAACAGTTCCCATCCATTAACAGTGATAAATACCAACAGCTTGAATGGCATGGATACCATGGTAGGCGGGAGCATAACCATACCCATAGCCATAAGAGTTGTTGAAACGACGATATCAATAAGAAGGAATGGCAGATAAATAAGAAATCCTGCTGTAAATCCACGTTTAAGCTCTGAGGTCATAAATGCAGGTGTAACTACAGTGAGAGGATAGTCCATAACATCATCCTGTTCAGATATCTGTGCCATATCAACAAAATGTTCAAGGGTTTCTTTTTCTGTGTTTTTGAGCATAAATCTCTTGGCCGATACACCCATCCTCCTTATACACTCTTCCTGATTGATACGCCCTGCCCGATACGGTTGATAAGCAGTTTCATTGATATCTGCTATGGTCGGAGTCATAATAAAGAGTGTAAGAAACAAAGCCATCCCAGCGATGACCATGTTAGGAGGTGTGTTCTGCACACCCATAGCATTTCTTGTAAATGATAGGATAATAATTGTTCGAGTGAACGATGTCATCATGACAACAATAGACGGCACCATAGCCACCATTGTAAGCATGAATATCAAATCCAGAGTCGGCACATTGCCGCCATTTAATCCGGTCAGTAAATCCCCCATTATTTACTGCTATCCTTTCCGTCTCTGAACTGCTTCCAATATCTGTTCAGATACTGAGAAAAGTCGCCCGTTGAAGGAGTCCCTAAACTCCTTTCCGGCGAAAAATCGCCATCGAGCTCCGTGAGGATTGAAACCCCTTGAGATGAGGAGCTCATAAGATAAACTTTTTCCTTTATCTTAACGATCAGAAGCAGGCGATCCTGTCCAACTGCCAACTGATCAATGACTTCCATATATCTCGCAGCACTGCTATGCTGCCATGTCTTACCTAAATATCTGCTGCAGGCATAGGCCAGCAGCAGAATCAGTACAAATACTAAAAATCCTGAAAATAGCGAAATACTGCTTTGCATAATATCACAGACTTTCCGGATTGATGTCCTTATTAACTATCTCTGTGATACGGATACCAAAGTTATCCTCAACTACAACGATATCGCCTCTGGCGATACATTCGCCGTTGACATAAAGATCTGCCTGCTCACCTGCCATCTTATCAAGTACTACAAGTGATCCCTGGGTAAATTCAAGAATATCCTTAACAAGCTTTTTGGTTCTTCCAATCTCAACCGAAATCTCGAGAGGAACCTTCATGAGCATCTCTCTGTTTTCTTCCTGCTCACCATTACTATCACCTGTATCTGCATACTCCGGTGAATTTAAAGACTGAACCTTGACACCCTGTCTAGGCTCTTTTCTAGCGTTCTTTCTGTCTTCCTCTATATCCTTTATAAGCTGCATCATCTGAGTCTGTGACTGCTGCATCTGGTTAAGAAGCTGCAAGGTCATAGGATCCGGTGATGCCGCAACACCCTGAACATACTGAGGTGCCGGAGCCATAGCAGCAGGTGCTGCCTGAGGCTGTGGTATAGGTGCAGGTGCCGGTACAGGCTGCGGAGCCGGAGCTGCCGCTGCAGGAACCGGTTGTGGTGCTGGCGCTGGTGCCGGCTGCGGTGCCGGTGCCGCCGGAGCAGGTGATGAATCACCGCCATGAAGCAATGCGTCAACCGCTGACTGATCAAGTTGACCACCTGAGGAAGCTGCTGGTGCAGGTGATGAATCACCGCCATGAAGCATTGCATCAACCGCTGACTGATCAAGTTGACCACCTGAGGAAGCTGCTGGTGCAGGTTCTGCCTGAGCTTCTTCCGCAGCCTGTGCCGCCAATCCATCCGGGTTATCATCGCCGCCATCTTCACTTAGTTCAATGCCGAACTGCTCGGCAAATGGTGTAAGTAATTTCTTAACCAATGGAACGGACATGATATTGAGGAACTCACTCTCAAGCTGCTTATCTTCAATTTCAAGCGTGAAGCATACTACAACCTGTTCATCGTCACCCGGGAAATACTTGTCCTTAAACTCTTCCTCCTCCGGAACTTCAAAAGATACAGGTGTAGAAATATCAACAGTTGTACCCAAAAACTCCGACAAAGCCGTTGCAGAAGAACCCATCATCTGATTCATGACCTCGCGTATGGCAGATGCATTCATCTCATCCATCACGAACTCTTCTTCCGGTATGTCCATACCCATCATCATACTGACGATGATACGCACGTCATTCCGGCTAAACATCATAAGGTTTCTTCCATCAAGACCCTTAACGTAGGAAATCTCAACACCAATAGCCGGTTCAAGCTTCTGATACTCAAACTCAGTCCTGTTTTGTACTTTTACTACAGGTGTTGTAATATTAACCTTCGTACCAAGCATTGTAGATAATGCTGTTGCCGATGAGCCAAGGCTTATATTCATTATCTCGCCTATGGCGTCGATTTCCATCTCATTAAAGCGACCAGCACTCATTCGCTACTCTCCTTTACCCCTAAAACTAGTTATGTTTTTATCTCAAGTGCCTTCTGTGCCATCGCCTTCATAGCATTAAGTGCAGTTACGTTCGCTTCATATGATCTTGTAGCGGACATACTGTCTACTGTTTCCTTCAGTACATCAACATTGGGCATTTCCACATATCCATCTGCATCCGCATCCGGATGGGATGGGTTATATACACGTTTCATCTCACGAGTGTCCGCTATGATCTCCGATACACGAACTCCCGCTTTTGTTGCAGTATGAAAGCCTCTTCCAAGCTGAGCATTTCTGAATGCTTCAGCAAAAGATCCCTCACCATAGCTTTCAAATACAACATCCTTCCGCTGATACGCGCCGCCAGCTTCGGTGCGCGTCGTATCAACATTGGCAATATTCTCTGCAGCTATATCCATCCTTAAGCGCTGTGCGCTCATTCCGGAGGCGCTGATATCAAACGAACTCAAAAATGACATTGCTATCCCTCTTTCTATAGAAAACACATAGGTGAATGTCGTCCTGATTCATTTATGCACCAAGAATATTCTTAACTGTAGAAGTGATTCTCTCTGCATTAAATGGCTTAACAACGAAATCCTTTGCTCCGGACTTAATTGCGTCAACTACCATAGACTCCTGACCCATAGCTGTACACATAACAATCTTTGCATCCGGATGAGATTCTTTAATCTTCTTAAGAGCCTGAAGTCCATCCATATTCGGCATGGTGATGTCCATGATAACAAGATCCGGATTCTCTTCATCATACTTTTTAACTGCCTCTGCTCCATCCTGTGCCTCAACATATTCACAGTCAGCAAAGCCACCTTTTGTAAGGGAATTCTTAACCATCATACGCATGAATGCAGCATCATCAACAAGCATAATCTTTGCCATACTTTTTTCTCTCCTAGTTTAAAATAAAATATACATTTATATCATGAACTGTGTTAAGAGACATCATCCTGTCTTCTGTTCCACAGTTTCACCCAGTAAACTTGCAATCTCATCATCAGGATTTTTATCCTTACCCACAGGGCTGATGCGATTTTCTATGCGTACCGCAATATTCTTTTTGTGGACTCCCATAGTTCCTGTAAACCAAGGCTGCCGCCCGACAAAAAGCTTAACCTGACTCTTGCAGGATTTGTTCATATCTATAACATCTCCCACCTGCAAGTGATAGATATCACTGATATCCAGTTTGATGACACCCAGCTGCCCCGTGATCGGGAATTTAGTATCCTTGATATGGTTCATGATAGTATCTGAGTTATTCTCATATGAGAATCCTCTTGCTATATGCTTACGGTTATCAATGATCTTGAAGATATGTTCAAGAAGCGTTCCCGGAATACAAAGTCTTATCTTCTCAGCAGCAAGTCCCGATACGTCTACATTGAGAACTATGATAACCACAGTCTCATCAAGACCGATTTCCTGAGTCATAGAAGGGTTCTCTTCAACTCTCTGCATCTTGAAATTGATGTTTATATAGTTTGAGAATCCATCATCCATCGAATGGATGACGTAATCCAAAACTCTCTTGTAGAGTGCCATCTCAACATCGGAATATCTATAATTTTCCTCAACCCGGATAACAGAATCTCCTCCACCCAGCATATGATTGATGAGTGTAATGATAAGACCCGGTGTGGCATATATCATAAGCGGAACATTACTCTTACCCTTTTCACTGAAATGAGCCTCTACAATAGACATACAATCATTCTCATGGAACATATTTACGTACTCGTAGTAGCGGCTCTCCCTGAGCTCTATGACTGTGATATCAGTCATGACTCTGAAAACACCATTTACCTGAGACGTAAGTATCCTCGCATAGTTCTCGTAAATACTGCGAAGAAGCTTGATCTTCTCTTTTGTAAACTTACGAGGACTATAGAAATCATACTTATTGAAATTTTCTTCTTCTTTTTTCTCCGGCTCAGCCGCAACGGCCTTGACCTCTACAGGCTTCTCTTCCTGTTGAGCTGCCCCTCCACCGCCTGACATCGATTTAAGGAGTTCGTCAATCTGACTTTGCGATAGTACGTCTGCCATATGTTAAACACCCACCTTACTTCTCATACTACGTTTAACACCATCTTTACTATCCGGCAGGTACCTCCACGGTATCGACTTGTCCGGCCTGTAAAGCGGCATCCAG
>DGVW01000114.1 GCA_002396005.1 Oribacterium sp. UBA4274 | reverse complement strand
TTGTTTTAAATACATAACCCTCGATGCCGATGATATCACCGATATCAAGCTTCTTGAATGCCTTATACTCATCCTCACCGATGCCATCACGTGATACATAAGCCTGAATTCGTCCCTGCTTATCCTGAAGATGTACAAATGAAGCCTTACCCATAACACGCTTAAGCATGATACGTCCGGCAATAGCAACATGCTGGTTCTCAAGTGTCTCAAAGTTCTCTCTGATTTCCTCTGAATGATGTGTCTGATCAAACTTTGTTATCTCAAATGGATCCTGTCCTGCCGCCTGAAGCTCTGCAAGCTTATCGCGACGAGCCTGCACTATATGATTGGTATCTTCAACCGGCTGGTTCTGCTGATTGTTCTGCTGATTCTCTGCCATTACTGTCTCCTTAAAATCTTCTATACAAGGTTTCGAATATCAAAATCTGTTATTTCCGAAATCCCCACTATGCTAAGTAAGACGGCTTGGTATACAATACCTTGCCGTCTGTCTATTTTACATATAATTATTCTGCCTCGTGACGAGCTACTTCAAGTACTTTGAACTTAAGTAATCCGGCCTCGGTTTCTACCTCAACCTCATCACCTACTATATGATGAAGAAGTGCATGACCAACAGGAGACTCGTTAGAAATCTTACCTGCAAGGCTGTTTGCCTCTGATGAACCAACGATGAAATATGTAACCTCTTCGTCAAACTCTTCATCAAGAAGAACTACACGGCATCCTACATTGATCTCACCATCTACAGAATCATCAACTACTTCTACATTTTTAAGAAGAGCTTCAAGTTCTACGATTCTAGCCTCAATATCACGCTGCTCATCCTTGGCTGCATCGTACTCGGCATTCTCTGAAAGATCGCCCTGCTCTCTTGCTTCCTTGATCTTGGCTGCGATCTCCTGTCTGCGATTTACCTTAAGATCATGAAGCTCAGCCTCATACTTCTTAAGACCTGCACGAGTAAGTAAATTTTTCTTTGTTGTCTGCTCCTCTGCCATGCTTTACATAGCTCCTTTCACATTTATCTTCCAATATTAACTGACGTAATTATGCAATTTATAATGCTATTTATACAAATGCTGATTTTATACATTAATCAGAAGTTTGTCAACCAGCTCGTATAGTTTTTCAATACTGCCGGCAGTATTAACTTCCGCCCTGAGTCTTGAGGAATTCGGAAGTCCTTCTGTATACCATGATATATGCTTGCGCATCTCTCTTATAGTTGTGAAGTCCCCTTTTATATCCCGCATAAGTTCAGTGTGTTTATGTATCATGGATATAACTTCGCGGATATCCGGTTTTTCCTGAAGTTCACCTGTTTCCAGATAATGTATAGTTCTTTTGATGAGCCATGGGTTACCCTGAGCTCCTCTGGCTATAGCTACTCCATCGCACCCTGTCTCATCTATCATTCGTTTGGCATCTTCAGGTTCAAATATATCTCCGTTGCCGAAAACCGGGATATGAACTGCTTCTTTTACGCGTCTTATCACGTCCCAGTCGGCTCTTCCGGCATACATCTGTGATCTGGTCCTTCCATGTACTGTCACTGCAGAAACGCCTGCTTTTTCAGCCATTAATGCAAACTCAACCGCCGTATCATCTTCTTTGGCAAAACCTTTACGGAACTTTACTGTAATAGGGGTGTGACATTTATCTACCATTCGACTCAGAATCTCGTATGCAAGATTCGGATGATTCATGAGATCACTGCCTTCATGATTATTTACTATCTTCCCGACAGGACACCCCATATTTACATCGATAATCTCAAATCTATCCTCAATCTGATGAGCAATATCTGACATAATTTCAGGATCTGAACCAAAAAGCTGAACAGCAACCGGAGCACCATCTCCGCCTCTCATCATCAGTTCTTCAGTGTTTTTGTTTTTATATAATATCGCCTTGGCACTGACCATCTCAGTAACAGTAAGTCCGGCACCCATTTCATGAAGAATTGTTCTGTAAGGGAGATCCGTAACTCCTGCCATAGGAGCCATATAGACATTGTTTTTTAGTTCAATGTTTCCGATTTTCATTTAATATCCTCTCGGCATTCACATGTAAAGTATGTGGATTATTACATAGAGAAAATGCCGTTTGATGGCGCTATAGCGCCGGGCATTTTCGTTTGATTTCGGCTAAAGCCGAAACAAGCCTCGCCGGCTTGGCGGCATCCACATGCATAGCATGTGGATTATTACCCAAAAAGTGTGTGGTAGGCTGTATTTTCAGCATCCGGGTCATCCGGGTGTACCGGCATATCCCATGAGCCTGTTTTTCTTATACTGCCCTGTTCATTTTCAGAAACCACAGTCTTGTCTATATCGTCATCAAATGCCTCCATCTCTTCTCTTGTGGCTCTGCGAACTTCTGCGATACCTTCCGGGTTATTGGAACCGGGCTCTGCACTCCGGTCTTCATCGGTGATTTCAATATCTTCATCCCCACGATGAAGTCCACCATGCAAGGCTTTCACCGCAGCAAAATATGTTTCAAGCTTATTAAAGAGTGCTTCATATTTCTTTGCTATCGCATCAATTTTTTTACGTGAATTATCATCGTCAAACATCACATCGCCGTCTTCATGCATGGACTTAAGTACAAGTTTGTTTTCTCTGTTGAACTCCATGAGAAATATTCCACCTATTTCCTCTGTATATTCAACAGATATAATTTTAAGTTCATTTTTTACATCCTCAGGAAGATTATTATAATCAGGATTTATAAAAAATTTCTGATTATACGCGCTGGCTGCACAGAGAACTATATTGTTGCCTTCCAGATTTGATGTTGATTTATGTTCTTTAGTAACTTTATTCATTGATAAATCCCTTTCTTAATGTTGCTTCTTTCAAAATATCCACTGCAGAAGCAAAAGCCAAAGTCTGAAGTCTTACGTTATTCTCACGATGATTTAGTCATATTGCTCTAATTCTTTAAGTAGATTCAAAAATAAATGTTATGATGTGAGTGTCAAAAGAATTTGCCACTCACTGATGAAGCGCATCATATCATATGGTTTGATTGTATGCAACATAAAACCCCGGCTAACTGCCGGGGTTTTGTGTATCACACTCTCAGATACTCATCTGGTATGCAATAATAATTGTATTTCAGATATTCTGATTCATCATAATACCATAAATATCTTGACCTAATATACCGATCATCTTACAAGTAAACTTGCAATACGGAACTGCTCCTCGCTGATATCCTTTTTCATCTGAAGTGCTTCCTGAATGTCAAGATCCATGAACTCACCATTTTTATATGCTACAACTCTGTTTGACTTACCGTCTCTCAGAAGCTCAGCAGCCTTTGCACCCATCATTGATGCATAGTAACGATCCTTACATGTCGGTGAACCACCACGCTGTATATGTCCAAGTATAGTTGCTCTTGTCTCAATTCCTGTTGCGGCTTCGATACGTTTTGCCATAGATGAGCTATGTCCGATACCCTCTGCATTGATAATGATGTAATGCTTCTTTCCTCTCTTACGAGCCTCAATGATACGATTGATGATAGCCTGCTCATCACCATCATAACGCTCAGGGAGGAGGATTTCCTCTGCACCGTTTGCTACGCCGCACCAGAGAGCGATATATCCCGCTCTTCTACCCATAACTTCGATGATAGAACAACGCTCATGTGATGTAGAAGTATCTCTCAATTTATCGATAGCTTCCATTGCAGTATTGATAGCTGTATCAAATCCGATTGTATAATCAGTACATGCTATATCAAGATCGATAGTTCCCGGTACACCGATTGTGTTGATTCCAAGAGATGAAAGCTTACCTGCACCACGGAAAGAACCGTCGCCACCGATAACAACCATTCCATCGATACCGTGCTTTCTGCATATCTCTGCACCACGTTTTTGACCTTCAGGTGTTGTGAACTCCTGGCATCTTGCTGTATACAAAATAGTACCACCACGGCTTATAGTATCTGATACGGAAGTGGTATCCATATCAACGATCTCCTCCTGAAGAAGACCTGCATACCCTCTCATGATTCCTTTAACTTTGAGTCCTTCATGTATAGCGGTTCTTACAACAGAACGAACGCAGGCATTCATGCCGGGTGCATCTCCTCCTGATGTTAATACTCCGATTGTTTTAACAGCTTTTGCAGCCATAGTAGTTCCTCCACTTATGTTTAAATTCTCCCTATAAACCTTAAGGCAGTCACTTGAAAATTATTTCAAACTGAGTATATATATTAGTTTAATTTTGTATTTTTTTCAATACTTTATATCTAACTTTGACATTTTTTTCACCAAGTAACTTATGAAGTTTGTTCATTAGTGCAGTATTGATATTGACAGCCTGATCAGGGCCCAGGTTCTTAACTGCCTTCTCCTGTCTGAGATATATAGAAACCGGAGCTTTGGTCTGAGTATCGCCGGCATTAACTTCAGAAAACTCCTTGAGTACACCATCAACCTTATCTTTAAGCTCAAAATACCTGTCTTTAGAATCAAACTGCAGCCAAAGTTCCCTTGGAGCTTCATCAAAAGTGTAAATATTATCAGCTATAAGCTTACTGTCTTCATCATCAGATACATTGACATGTCCATAGATAAACACTTTGTTATCTAATTGCAGTAAAGGACGTTTAAACTGGTAAATATTGGGAAATACCACAACTTCAACAGTTCCTACCATATCTTCTACCTGAACGAAAGCCATCTGTTTCTGTGTTTTCGTGGTTTTAGGATTAACCTCTGTGATTATTCCTCCTATAGTAACCCTCTGTTGATCCCTGAGCCTAGGCTTTCCGGTTTCCTCATCGATATGAAATTCAATACTTGTAGCGGAAACATTGGCATTCATCGCATCTCTGTACTCATCCAGAGGATGTCCGCTGAGATAAAATCCCAAGGCCTCTTTCTCATACTGAAGAAGCTCTTCTTGAGGGTACTCTTTAAGAAGCGGCATACGGATACGAAACTCATTTGCTTCCTTACTGTCAGCTCCCAAAAGATCAGCAAGAGTCATCTGACCTGCCATAGTGTTGGCTTTTTCTTTAGCCTTACTTTCAATAATAGTAGGAAGTACTGCAAACTTCTCGCGTCTGTTTCCCGAGAAGCAATCAGTTCCGCCCGCAAGTATGAAATACTCGATAGCCCTCTTGTTTATACCTTTTTCTGTTACCCGGACAACAAAATCCTCGAAATCCTTAAAAGGTCCATGCAAATGTCTTTCCTTTATGATCTGCATTGCAGCACTGCGTCCCACACCTTTAACAGCACTTAATCCATATCGTATAGCACCATTAGATACAGAAAAGCCTACCATTGCAGTATTAACATCCGGCGGCAGAATACTGATGCCAAAAGACTTGACAACATCTATATATTCAGCAGTTTTGGACATATTATCCATAAATGAAGTCATAAGGGCCGCAAAAAACTCTGCCGGATAGTAACATCGTAAGTATGCCGTCTGATAAGCAACCACCGCATAGCACGCTGCATGACTCTTGTTAAATGCATATTTGGCAAAATCTATCATTTCATCATAGATTTTATTAGCCACAGCTTCATCGATTCCCTTAGCGATGCATCCCGGTATATTTTCCTCAACATTGCCATATACAAAGTTCTTACGTTCCTTTTCCATGACTGCTGTTTTCTTTTTACTCATAGCTCTGCGCACGAGATCTGATCGTCCCATAGAGTAACCCGCAAGATCACGAACAATCTGCATGACCTGCTCCTGATAAACGATGCATCCGTAAGTATTCTCAAGGATAGGCTTTATCTCAGGACAGTCATAGGTTATTTCAGACGGATTTCTCTTGCCTTTTATATACTTAGGAATAAAATCCATAGGACCCGGTCTGTAGAGCGAAACTCCCGCAATGATATCCTCTATATTCTCAGGCTTAAGTTCCTTCATGAAATTCTTCATGCCGGCAGATTCCAACTGAAATACACCCTCACATTTGCCTTGTGATATCATCTGGAAGACCTTTGGATCGTTATAATCCATGTTGTCCACATTAAGGTTTGTCCCGTAGGATTCATTTACAAATCTGATAGCATCTTTTATTACAGTGAGTGTTCTGAGTCCAAGAAAATCCATCTTGAGGAGTCCCAGTTCCTCAATGGTAGTCATGGTAAACTGGGTTGTTATGGAACCATCGGATCCCTTCGAAAGCGGCACGAAGTCAACAATAGGCTGTCCGGATATAACTACACCGGCAGCATGCATGGAGCTGTGTCTCGGAAGACCTTCCAAACGTTTACTCATAGATATGATTCGATGAGTTTCTTCATCGGTTTCAAACAACTTGCGAAGCTCAGGATTGGACTCCAATGCCTTATCAAGTGTGATATTGAGTTCATTAGGCACAAGCTTTGCTATCATATCGCACTTGGCATACGGAACATCAAGTACACGTCCCACATCCCTGATAACACCTCTTGCTGCCAATGTACCAAATGTAACAATCTGTGACACACTATCCTTGCCATACTTTTCTGTAACGTAATCTATAACCTCCTGACGTCTTTCATACTCAAAGTCAACGTCCACATCGGGCATAGTAACACGCTCAGGATTCAGGAAACGTTCAAAGATAAGATTGTATCTCATAGGATCGATATCTGTTATACCGATGCAATATGAAACTATGGAACCTGCAGCCGAACCTCTGCCCGGTCCGACCGATATGTCATGTGTCTTGGCAAAATGTATATAATCCCATACTATGAGGAAATAATCAACAAATCCCATCGAAGTTATGGTATCAAGCTCATACTTCAGTCTGTCTCTGTACTTTTCTCCCTCATCGCCATATCTTTCCTTAAGTCCCTTTTCACAAAGCTCCGTAAGATAACTTAATGACGTATATCCATCCGGAACCTGATACTTAGGAAGATGATAGTGACCGAACTCTATCTCTACATTACATCTTTCGGCAATCTTATGAGTGTTTTCCAGTGCTTCCCTTGCATATGGGAACAATGCCTGCATTTCCTCTTCCGACTTAATGTAAAACTGTCCGCCGGTATAACGCATACGATCCTCATCTGAAACCTTTTTACCTGTCTGTAGACAGAGAAGTATATCATGAGCCTCAGCATCAGACTTATAGGTATAGTGAATATCGTTGGTGGCAACAAGAGGAATCCCTGTTTCCTCATGAAGCTGCAATAGACCTGCATTGACATGCTTTTGCTCCGCATAACCATGATCCTGCAGTTCAAGGAAGAAGTTACCCTCTCCAAAGATATCAAGATAATGAAGAGCTGCTGCCTTGGCCTCATCATACATATTTCTCGTGAGATTTTTGGAGATTTCTCCGGCCAGACATGCAGATAATGCTATGATGCCATTGTGATAGCGCTTGAGAATTTCAAAATCCACTCTGGGCTTATAGTAGTATCCGTCTGTAAATCCTGCTGAAACAATCTTCATAAGGTTGGCATAACCCTCATTTGTTTCTGCAAGTAAGACAAGGTGATAATATCTATCATCTCCTTTTACTATCTCCCGATCAAATCTTGAACCGGGAGTCAGGTAGATCTCACATCCAAGTACCGGTTTTATACCTTGTTTCTTGGCTTCTTTGTAAAAATCGATTACTCCATACATAACTCCATGATCGGTTATGGCCATAGAGTCCATACCAAGTTCCTTGCAGCGCCCTATCATCTCAGGTATCCTGCCGGCACCATCTAAAAGACTATATGATGTATGTACATGTAAATGTGTAAATGCCATCGAAAAATCTCCTAACTCACTAAATGATTACTGATTACATATCTTAGCATAAAAATATCAATTTTAGAATATTTGTTCTATAAAATTTTATTTGATTAGCGCATGTACTAAAAAAAGACAGCCCCTGAAAGGACTGCCTTTAAAATATAATCTAACACAAATATGTGGGTGGCATACAATTGACACTCACATCACAATATATTTTATTCTGACGTTGCTACAAACTATGATTATACTGCAGCACCCTGAAGATACTCAGAAATAGCTTTTACTGCCTCATCCTCATCAGTACCGTCAGCAGAAACGCTGAGCTCCTGACCGTTGTTGATACCGAGTGCCATCATGCCCATGATTGACTTTGCATTAACCTTTCTAGGTCCATCTGCCATATAGATACGTGACTCATATCTGCTGGCAATCTGTACAAGCATCGCTACCGGATGATCATCTGCTTTCTTTGGTAAATTAACAACCACGTTTGTGTCCTTCATCATTGTCCTCCATGAAGATCAGTTAAATGTTCGTGATACTTCTGTGTGTAAAATCAAGATACACAAGACTATATCACATGTTGACAAGAAACTTAACTTCTTTTTATACTCCCTCTACGGTCTTTTTTCGTATGCCATCAGCAATACGTGCCAACTTTCTCATACGATGATTGGCCCCGCTCTTTCCAATCGGCTCGCTGAGTCTTTCAGCCAGCTCACTGAGAGATGCATTGGGGTCCTCAAGTCTCTTTAATGCTATCTCCCTGAGTCCCGGATCAATCTTCTGTAAACCCAGTTCTCTATCAATAAGTTCAATGTCGGCTACCTGTCTGATACCTGCCGAAACCGTTCTCTGAAGATTGGCAGTTTCACAATTGACTCTACGGTTAACCTTTTCACTGACTTCTTTCAGTATGCGTACATTTTCAAATTCCATGAGACCATCAACCGCTCCCATGAGATTGAGCACATCAGATATCTGCGAGGCATCCTTGAGATATACTACAAGGTGGCCGTTTCGCTCCATAATCCTGGGTTCCAGCGAAAATGTACAAAGTCCATCCGAAATCCTGTCAGCATCATCGGCTCCGTCGCATACGAACTCCAAATGATAATCTTTTTTAGGATCTGTAATGGAACCGGAATTCAAAAAACATTCTCTGACATATGAACGCATTTTAAAATCCCTTGAACCGACGTTTCCCATATTAATGGCTTTTTCATAAGCTGTAAAGTCTTTTTTCCTCAACTCTTCTTTTACTTTACCCGAAAAAGATATCTTAGTTTTAGATTCCTGTGCCATAAATGTCTCCCTGGGGTTATGAAAAGTATAAAAATTTACATATAAACGTCATTTAAAAAATCCATCCCGTTATTACAGGGTATAAAATAAACAAATTTTTAACAAAACATATGAAAAAATTCTATGACGTTATATCTCTATGGTCAATACGTAAACCATAGTCTGCATTCTTCTTTAACATTTCATATAGTAATGTTGCTATGGTTACAGATCTGTGTTTACCTCCGGTACATCCTATACCTATAACAAGCTGGTTTTTTCCTTCTTCAATGTAATGAGGTATGAGGAAACTCACCATATCCATAAGCTTTTCCAGGAACAGTTCTGCCACTCCATCCTTCAGTACATAATCTCTCACACACTGTTCAAGACCCGTATGAGTCTTAAGCTCAGCAACATAATACGGATTCGGCAGGAATCTGACATCAAAAAGAAGGTCTGCATCTTCAGGTATTCCATACTTAAATCCAAAACTTAGTATAGTCACCTGAAGGTTTTCATATGCACGGTTACGTTCAAATATATCTGAAAGCTGTTTACGCAGCTCCTTTGTCAAAAGATGACTGGTATCAATGATGTAGTCAGCCTGCTCTTTCAGCCACTGCATCTCCTGCCTTTCCGCATCGATACCGGTTTCCACTCTGCCATCCTTGCTGAGGGGATGAGCGCGTCTCGTTTCCTTAAATCTTTTAATGAGAGTTTCGTCCTGGGCATCCAGAAAAACCACATCATAATCGACATCGCCTTTAATGTCCCAGTTGTCAAATATCTCCTTCAGAAGCGGAAGCTCTCCTCCGGAACGAACATCTACTCCAAGAGCCGCCTTTGAAATCTGTTCATTGCCATCCACAATAAGCTCGGCAAATTTCTCGATCAGAGGAATCGGAAGATTGTCAACACAGTAATATCCCATATCTTCAAGAGATTTAAGTGCTATAGTCTTACCGGCACCACTCATACCTGTAACAATCAGAAGTTTCCCCATATCTTCACCTCCGGAGTGAGCTCAACACCCTGTTCCAAAAGTACTCTCTTACGAACCTCACCGATAAGCCAGTAGATATCCTGTGCTCTTGCTGTACCATCGTTTATGACAAAACCACAGTGTTTCTCACTGACCTGGGCACCACCGTGTCTGAATCCTCTGAGACCACAGTCCTCAATAAGCTTTCCTGCAAAATACCCTTCAGGTCTTTTAAAAGTCGATCCTGCAGAAGCTTTCTCTATAGGCTGCTTGTCCTTACGTCTCTGCTGGTAGTCCTCCATCTCTGCTTTTATGGCATTTTTGTCACCCTTTTTAAGTGCAAATGTAGCTGCCACTACCACATACTCTTGTTCAGGCACAATACTGTAACGATACCCTAGCTTCAGCTCATCGCCGCTGAGAATGAGCCTTTTACCTTCTTTGGTTATAACCTCTGCTGACAGAAGAACATCCTTTATTTCAGTACCATATGCGCCCGCATTCATAGTTACGGCACCACCTACGGTTCCCGGTATGCCTCTCAAAGCTTCCATTCCTGTCAGCTCATGATCCGCCGCAAACTGTGCAGCCTTTCCGATGAGGGTACCTGCAAGAGCTCTCACATAAAAGATACCTTCCGGAGAATCCTCCAGTAATTCTACATTATCAAGATTTTTCCCTATCTCAACAACAACGAATTGAACTCCCTCATCACTTACCAGAAGGTTGGTTCCGTTGCCTAATATCTTGTATTCAAGATTTTCCGTATACAGATACTCAATGAGCTTCTCAAGTTCATATTCATCCTCCGGCACAACATAAACCTTGGCAGGTCCTCCAACACGAAAGCTGGTATGTTTCCTGAGTAGTTCATCTTTTATGACTTTCATATATAAAATCCTTCCGCTCTTTAGTCTTTATGCTGTACATATCACTCTGAGGTCATCTCTGTATGAGCAAATGCATAAATATCAGCATAGGCTTAATCATCAATCATTGTCTGCTTTCATATTGGCAGTTACACGATCATAAAGAACCTGAGCTGCATTATATCCCATCTTCTTGGCACGATTGTTTACTGCTGCACATTCAACAATAACCGCAACATTACGTCCCGGACGAACAGGAATATCATAGCAGATTACTTTATTGCCCAGAAACTCAGTGTAATTGTCCTTAAGACCTAATCTATCGTAATCCTTGTCCTTAGACCACTCGGCAAGTTTGATGACCATGTTGATATTCTGAGTATCCATAACACACTCAACACCAAACATCTGCATGACATCGATGATACCGATACCTCTTAACTCAATAAAATGTCTTGTGATATCAGGGGCAGAACCTACGAGCGTTTCATCACTTACTTTACGTATCTCAACTACATCATCAGATACAAGTCTGTGTCCTCTCTTGATAAGCTCAAGTGCTGCTTCAGACTTACCGATTCCTGAATCTCCCATGATGAGAACACCTTCACCGTAAACGTCAACAAGAACACCATGAACAGAAATCATAGGCGCCATCTTTACCTTGAGCCAGCCGATGATCCCTGCTTCAAGCTCTGTTGTAGGGAGCGGTGACTGAAGCAGTGGGATCTGTGCCTGACGACATGCATCTATCATGCAGCTGTCAGGTTCAATGCCTCTTGCATAAATGATACATGGAATAGGATATTTGGTTATAGCTGCGTACTTGGCACGTCTCTCAGATGCTTCAAATGTCATAAGATAAGCATTCTCAACGTTTCCTATAAGCTGTACACGCTCAGAATCAAACTGATCAAAAAAACCGGTGAGCTGCAATGCCGGACGGTTAACATCAGGAATATTTATGAATATATCTTCTGTTGATACCTCAGGGGTGAGATTAACAAGTTTAAACTTTTTTATAAGTTCAGCAACACTGACTTTGTCCACACTGGTCATAAAAAACCTCCACACATTTCTACATAATTATAGATAGTATATTTTGGTAAAAGCAAAAAATCAACTTAGGCATAAAGTTCATATTAATTTCTTATACATTAACCTAAAACCTCTTCCTGACATCAAGTTCAGGTCAATTTCTTGATTTAAAGAAGAAATGAGACTATTATCTAGAAAAGTATGATGCACAGAACATTTCTATACAGGATCTGACACTTGCATCATAAACTTACTTTCATATATTTTGGAGTATTAAATGATTTCTAAAGATTCACCTATCGGCATATTTGATTCAGGTGTCGGTGGAATTTCGGTTCTTCGTGTACTAAAACACGATATGCCAAACGAAAATTACATATTTTACGGGGATAGCATCAATGCTCCTTATGGTGATAAAACAGATGAAAGAATCAGAGAAATGTCTGATTCAAGCATCAGATTTCTGTTTGAGCATGGAGCAAAAGCCATAGTCATAGCCTGCAATACCGCAACTTCTGCTGCCGCTACTTATCTGAGAGAAAAATATCCGGAAGCAATTATAGTTGCCATGGAGCCAGCAGTAAAACCTGCAGTGAGTCACTCTGACTCAGATCATCCGAAAGTACTTGTTCTTGCAACGAAATCAACTATTCATGGAGAGAGACTTCATCATCTGATCGGACGCTTTTCAGAAAATGCTGAAATCTATCCGGTTGCAGCCCCGGGAATCGTACCACTGGTTGAAGCCGGTAAAGAAAATTCAACCGAAATACTTTCATACCTGAAGGAACTTTTAAATCCATTCCGCAAAGTATCAGACGGAGGAGAAGGTCACATAGTTGACAGTGTTGTACTCGGATGCACACATTTTCCATTTGTAATGAATAAAATACGTGAAGCTCTTTCCTATGATGTGACATTTTATGACGGAGCATACGGAACCTCAAGAGAAACAAAACGCCGCCTTGAAAAGGCCGGACTGCTGAATAACAGTGACATCCCCGGAAAAACAGAGATATATTCAACGGCAGCAGGTGATGATCCCACAGCCCTTGCATGGAGACTTTTAGAGCTTCCATTTGATTATTCACCGGAACAATGATACATAAATGATATCTTTCAAATACCCTCTTGCACAAAATGACTATACATGTTATAGTACTACGGTGTTTTAAATTATTTTATGTATAAGGTGGTGAAGATTTATGAAAATCGCACTTGTAATTATATTCTGTATTATCGGTATCGCACTTTCTGCCATCATTCTCATGCAGGAAGGTAAGAGCGCAGGTCTTGGAGCTATTTCAGGTATGGCTGAGTCATACTGGTCCAAGAACAAAGGACGTTCTATCGAGGGTGGACTTGAGAAGTTCACAAAGATTGCTGCAGCACTTTTCTTTGTTTTAGCTCTCGTACTTGATATCATTTGGTGATAAACATTATTGTTTTTGAACTACGAATTTAATGACAGTTAACAGACACCTGCATACAATATGTATGCAGGTGTTTTTTACTGACACCGCCCTATTTTCGACGGACTGATTTGTCCGGACAAGGAGTTTTTATGCAAGATTATCAAAAAGAAAAGCTTGGTAAGCTGATAGTTGATCTCGTAAAGGATAAAATATATCAGCCTATGAAAGCCAAAGAGATGGCTATGCTTATGGGCATACCCAAGGCAGAACGGGCCGCACTTCAGGAAGTTCTGGATCGCCTGGTAGCCGAAGGTAAGATAGGTATCTCTCAAAAAGGCAAGTATGGCCGTACCGAGAACTTCACTCATGTAGGTACATTCACTGCCAATCAAAGAGGTTTCGGTTTCGTGAGCCTCGAAGGTCATGAAGATGAAGCCGATATTTTCATTCCTGCTGACTATACAGGTGATGCTTTAGATGGTGATAGGGTACGAATCATCATCACAAAAGACGGCGGTTCAGGTTATCGTTCAGAGGGACATGTTACTCAGATACTTGAACATGCCAACAAAGAAATCGTAGGAATATACAGAAAGAGCAAGACTTTTGGATTTGTTGAGCCAGACAATCAGAGAATATTGAAAGACATCTTTATACCACAGGGACACGACATGCGGGCGGTCAACGGTCACAAGGTTGTTGTTAAGATTCTGAGCTACGGTGACAGCAAACATAAGCCTGAAGGTGTCATCACCGAGATACTCGGCCATGTCAATGATCCCGGCGTGGATATCCTCTCTATTGTTCGCGCTTATGGTCTGCCGGAAGCATTTCCGAAGGACATAATGAAAGCTGCCGAATCTGTACCGGATCACGTACCGGAGGATGCCATCGCAAGACGCAGTGATCATGATTTCAGAGACCTTACAACGGTTACCATTGATGGTGAAGATGCCAAGGATCTGGATGATGCCATATCCCTTGAGTATGACTCTGAAAAAAGGATGTATAAGCTATATGTTCATATTGCTGATGTAAGCCAATACGTCACAGAGCACTCTCTCATCGATCAGGAGGCACTTAACAGAGGCACCTCAGTTTATCTGACTGACAGAGTTATCCCGATGCTTCCGAGAGTTCTCTGCAACGGTATCTGCTCTCTCAATGAAGGTGAGGATCGTTTGACACTTACCTGTATCATGGATATCGATGAGAACGGCAGGATTCTGGATCATGAGCTTTGCGAGTCAGTTATACATAGTGATAAAAGGATGACTTACAATGGGGTTCACAGTGTCATCACAGGTGAGGAACTGAAAAATGGTGAAGATATCAACTCTTATCTTCCATTTAAGGATATGATCTTCCGTATGTATGAACTGTCAAAGCTTTTACGTAAGCGTCGTCATGAGCGTGGCGGTATTGATTTTGATTTCCCTGAGACCAGGATTTTACTGGACGAAAAGGGAAAAGTAACAGAGATACTTCCTTATATACGTAATGAGTCAAACATGCTCATCGAAGATTTCATGCTGGCAGCCAATGAAACCGTTGCCGAGGATTTCTACTGGCAGCAGGTACCTTTTGTATATCGTGTACATGAAAAGCCGGATCCCGAGAAGTTTCAGGCACTTTCGATTGCAGTTGAGAACTTCGGGCACTTTATAAGGATGCGTGATGAAGACAGCATTCGACCTAAGGAAGTTCAGAAGCTTCTGGAGTCCATCGAAGGGACACCTGAAGAGCCAATAATCAAGACTATGACATTAAGATCCATGAAACAGGCCAGATATTCAACTGAGTGCAGCGGTCACTTTGGTCTTGCGGCTAAGTATTACTGCCACTTTACATCTCCTATCCGCCGTTATCCGGATCTCCAGATTCACCGTATCATCAAAGAGGATCTTCGCGGAGAGCTCAAATCAAGACGCCTGGAGCATTATCGAAAGCTGCTTCCGGCTGTTGCCGACAGGTCTTCTACTCTTGAAAGGCGTGCTGATGAAGCAGAAAGAGAAACTGACAAGCTTAAGCAATGTGAATGGATGCAGCACCATATCGATGAAGAGTTTTATGGTGTTGTTTCCGGTATAACCAATTACGGTATATATGTTCAACTGCCAAACACTGTCGAAGGCATGGTGGCTCTTCGTCTTATGGATTATGATTACTTTATTTTCCACGAGGACAAGTATGAGCTTGTCGGTGAACGTTCAGGCAAGGTTTACAGACTGGGTGACAAAGTTCATGTTCGTGCATTAAGGGCTGATAAATTGACAAGAACTATAGATTTTATGATGGTAAGGGATTTTGAGGAGGAGCAGGATGGCTAATTATGGTAAAGAAGAAGGTACAAAATTAATAGCCAACAATAAAAAGGCATATCATGATTATTTTGTAGACGAAACAATCGAGTGCGGCATCGAGTTAGCAGGTACCGAGGTTAAGTCAATGAGGCTCGGACAGTGTTCTATCAAAGAATCGTTCTGCACTATAAAAAACGGCGAGGTATATATCCTTGGTATGCATATCAATCCTTATGAAAAGGGCAATATCTTTAATAAAGATCCTCTTCGGGACAGAAAGCTTCTGCTGCACAAGTCCGAGATCAACAAGCTGCTCGGTAAGTTAAAAGAACAGGGCTTTGCTCTCGTTCCACTCCGCGTTTATTTCAGAAAGTCTCTCGTAAAGGTTGAGATAGGTCTCTGCCGTGGTAAGAAACTCTATGACAAACGTGCCGACCTCGCCAAGAAACAGCAGAAACGTGAACTTGAAAGAGACTTCAAGGGTGCCAATCTTCGTGTCTGATTGTTTTGTTAATTATGCTGCTGGTCATCATATTTTAAAAATAGAAATCCCGAAGGCTTTAAAAACTGCCTCCGGGATTTTCATTTACTGCCAAGCTGAATGCTGTATCAAATCAATCTTATGTGTGATTATCCTGATTATGTATCCTTACTGATCATGCTAAGCATAGTATTCAATTTGATATATCAGCTTCTAAGTGATACACCAAGTCTCTCAAGACCATTAAGGATCTTCTTAACTACTGAATTGATCTCATCATCAGTTAATGTATGATCCTTGGCACGTAATGTAACCTTATAAGCCATTGACTTATATCCTGCGAGAACCTGTGCACCGATATAGATATCAAAGAGTTCTACTGACTCACAAAGCTTACCTGCTCTCTGGATAAGTACATCTTCAATCTGTCCTGCTGTAACATCAAGTGGTACAAGCATTGAGAAATCACGAGCTACTGATGGGAACTTGGCAAGCGGTACATACTTTGTATCATCATTTACAAGCGGATATATCTCAGGCATATCGATCACAGCCACATAAGCCTTGTCTCCGATTGAATAGTTCTCAAGAACTGTAGGATGAACCTCTCCCATAAATCCGATCACCTTGCCGCCATAAACGATATTGGCACGACGACCAGGATGGAGGAATGGCTTTCCACATCCTGCAGCATCATAATGGAATCTTCCATTGATTCCGAGCTGGTTGAGAATATCCTCAACATCACCCTTCATTGTAAAGAAATCTCCCTCTCCGATGAATCCGAGAGTAAGTGTCATACGCTCGTCAGGAAGCTCGGTAAGAGGTAATGCCTTTGGAATATAGACATTAGCCATCTCATAAAGCTTGGCAACTTTGTTACGACGATTGTAGTTTGTTGACAAGGATGTAAGCATACCGTTAAGGCTGGAGGTTCTCATAACTGAGAAGTCCTCACCAAGCGGATTGGATATCTTGATCTGCTGTTTCTCCTTTGCATCCTCAGGGAACAGAAGCTTGTCGTATACCTTAGGAGACTCGAAGCTGTACATGAAAGCCTGTGAGTATCCAAGAGCCTGAGCATAATGTCTCACTCTCTCATTTACCTGAAGCTCAGGTGCCAGACGTCCTGCAACATCTGAACCGGCAGGAAGTGTTGTAGGGATCTTGTCATAACCGTAAAATCTTGCGATTTCCTCTGCAACATCACACATACGGTGGATATCCTGACGGAATGTTGGAGCTGTTACTGTGAGTGAATCTCCATCTGAATCGATCTCTGTCTTAAGCTCGATGCGCTCAAGATACTCCTTCATCTCCTGTGCAGACAGGTTAAAGCCGATGAGATTGTTGATCTCAGATGCCTTGCACTTGACGACGGACGGCTCACGCTTTACAGGGTAAACATCTATCATGCCTCCGATAACTTCACCTGCATCAAGTTCCTCAATGAGAGCACAGGCACGATTGATAGCTGCTTCAGCAAGGTTTGGATCAAGTCCCTTCTCAAAATAAGCAGAAGCATCAGTTCTGTCACCAACCTTACGTGCACTGAGACGGATATTGGTTCCATCAAAAGTTGCAGCTTCAAAGACCATAGTCTTTACATCATCAGTAATCTTGGAGTTCTGTCCGCCCATGATACCTGCAATACCGATAGCGCCCTCGGCATCACAAATAGTAAGAACTGTATGGTCCAGCTTTCTCTCCTGTTGATCAAGAGTCTCAAAAACATCGCCATCCTGTGCGCACTTAACGACGATCTTATGACCTCTTATAGTATCATAGTCATAGCTGTGCATCGGCTGACCATACTCAAGCATAACGTAATTTGTGATATCAACGATGTTATTGATAGGACGGATACCTGCACTTGCAAGTCTGATCTGCATCCACTTTGGTGATGGAGCAATTTTAATATTCTTAACTATTCTCGCTGTATATCTTGGGCAAAGATCAGTATCAAGAACCTCTACGCTGAGATAATCATGGATATCCTCGTTGTTTCCTGATTTCTCTTCCTTTGGCATATGGAAGGTTTTTCTGAATGTTGCTGCAGCTTCTCTTGCTATACCCAGAACACTGTAGCAATCTACTCGGTTTGATGTAATCTCATACTCATGGATGGCATCATTTAATCCGAGTAGTGTAGGTGCATCCTGGCCTACTGCTGTTCCTTCAGGGAAAATGTAGAGACCTTCCTCCGGAGCTTCAGGATAGAACTCACGTGATGATCCAAGCTCTTCAATAGAGCACATCATACCGAAAGACTCAACGCCTCTTAATTTACCGGCCTTGATCTCTACGCCATCAGCAGGAAGCTCACCGCCATCATGGCCACCTGCAACTTTTCCTCCATCAAGAACTACAGGCACAACATCTCCAACCTTCTGATTCTGAGCTCCTGTTACGATCTGAACGAGAGAATCCTGTCCAACATCAACCTGACAGATCCAAAGATGATCTGAATCAGGGTGCCTCTCCATTGATTTAATCTGACCTGTTACGATCTTCTCAAGATTTTTATTAAGAATGGTACAAGTTTCAACCTTAGTACCTGTAAGTGTTACTGCATCTGTCCACTCCTTTGGTGTACAGTCAAGATCAGGAACGTACTCCTTGATCCAATTCATAGATGTATTCATTATATTCTCCTAATCGATATACCGGATTTCCGGAAAATAAGCTGTGAATATCACAACTATAACAATTCACTTTGCTTCAAAAATCAGAACTGACTGAGGAAACGTGTGTCGTTCTCATAGAGAAGACGCATGTCATCAATCTCATACTTGAGAAGTGCGATTCTCTCAAGACCTACACCAAAGGCAAAGCCCTGATACTCATTAGGATCAATTCCGCACATCTCAAGGACATGCGGATGAACCATACCACAGCCGAGTATCTCAATCCAGCCCTCTCCCTTACAGAAACGACAGCCTTTACCTCCGCACTTGAAGCATGAAACATCAACTTCGGCTGACGGCTCAGTAAATGGGAAATGATGAGGACGAAGCTTCGTCTTAGTCTCCGGTCCGAAGAGTTCCTTTGCAAATGTATCAAGTGTTCCCTTGAGGTCTGCAAATGTAACGTGCTTATCAATTACAAGACCTTCAATCTGATGGAAGGAAGGTGAATGTGTAGCATCCACAGCGTCTGAACGGAAAACACGTCCCGGACATATCATACGGATAGGAAGCTTGCCTTGCTCCATAACTCTTGCCTGTACCGAAGAAGTCTGAGTACGAAGAAGAATGTTCTCATTGATATAGAAGGTATCCTGCTCATCTCTTGCCGGATGTCCTGCAGGGATATTAAGCTTTTCAAAATTATACTCATCAAGCTCTACCTCAGGACCTTCAACTACCTCATATCCCATGCCAACAAATATCTTTTCTACTTCCTCAAGAGCTCTTGTATTTGGATGAGCATGACCGTAAGCCATCTTCTTGGCAGGAAGTGTAACATCTATTGTTTCAGCAGCCATTTTGGCTTCCTTGGCAGCTTCCTGAAGTTCCTTCATATGATGTTCAAGAGAAGCCTCAACCTCCTGACGTATAGCATTAACCATCTGTCCAAACTTAGGCTTCTCTTCAGGACTCAGATCCTTCATGGATTTAAGTAATGAAGTAATCTCACCCTTTTTACCGAGGAACTTTACTCGGATATCATTTAAGCTGCTGACATCCTTGGCATCCTTGATGCTCTTTTCGGCAAGCTTCTTAAGCTCTTCCAACTTTGTGTTTTCCATTTGAATCTCCTTTGATCAGTTAGAATAAAAACCATATTTTATATCAGCTACTCGACGATAATAAAAAAATCCCTGTGTCATAAGACACAGGGACGAATCATCGCGGTACCACCCTTTTTCCTGATGATCGGATACTCACATAAAACAAAGAACCTGTCTACAGAGTACTGTATGTGACAACTATATGTCAACATCTACCAACATCAGACACTCAATATGCTTAACGCGCATCAACGTTTCGAACTACTTGAAACCATGCTATACCCTGAAGTATACGTACCTGTTTTATATAACCTAATCTACGAAAAACAAGTACTCACACAATATGTTCATCCGAACGACTCCGGTGCGAAAGTTCATATCAGAAATCCTTTAGACCGCTCTCAGCGCCTCACGATCACTCTCTTGAAAAGATCAGCTCTGTACTACTGAACACCTTCAACGTCTTTACTCATATATATTTGATTTAAATAACACTCAGAATCTGCGGTTCAAAACATATAAACCTGTAATCTGCCACATCATTCTCTTGTTAAATAAAACTTTTTTTATATTATTTCTTTCTCATGTAAATGTCAAGCAAATCAATAAAAGCTATCACAAATCCGTTCTCAAATATTTGCGTGCAGTTATATAATAGGCGGCTATCACTGTAGTGCCTGTGATTATCCATGACACGAAATATACCATCATAAGCGATGAAAATGTTCCGATAAACGGAAATATAAACATTACCCAGAATACTCTAAAACCTACACAACCGAATATAGTCAGTACCATCGGAAGCATGGAAATGCCCATACCCCTCATAGATGAGCCGGATACTTCATAGCTTGCCGCCATCCACTGAAAAAGCATGACATGCTGCATACGAATAAACGCAAACTTCTGAACCTCGGGATCAGTTGTAAATATTCCTATGATCTGATCATGCAAAAGAAACATAACTACATTGATGAGACCGCATGAAATAAGTCCACCCAGTAAACAATATCTGTAGATGACCTTGCATCTCTTCATCTCCTGTGCACTGTAGTTCTGACTGATAAATGTTGTCGCCGCCTGATTAAATGCACTGATGCAGAAAAAGCTCATGTTTTCCATGTTCTGACTGGCAGTTGATCCTGCCACTGCAGCTGAACCGAAACCATTGATAGAGCTTTGGATAACAGTATTGGCCACCGCAAAGATAACGCCCTGAAGACCTGCCGGAACACCAATCTTCAGAACAATGGTAAGGACATCCTTTTGCAGCTTAAGACAACTAAGCTTGAGACGGAAATCCTCCTCACCTCGAATCATGGTGTAAATGATAATACCGGCACTGATAACATTGGAAATTACGGTAGCATAACCTACTCCGGCCACACCCTGCTTAAACAGAATGACAAATATAAGATTCAGAAGGACATTAATAACACCTGCAATGATCAATGAATACAGTGGAGTTTTACTGTCTCCCTTACTTCTGAGAATCGCAGCTCCAAAGTTATAAAGCATGATAAACGGCATACCTACAGAGTAAATACGCAGATACTTTACAGCAAGAGCTGTCACATCCTTAGGTGTACTTATGAGCGAATGTATAGGATCGGACAATATAAAACCGATAACAAGAAGTAGTATCCCACTGCCCCCTGCCAGTAAAATGATGGTTCCTATGGCATCGTTTATCCTGTTTTTCCTGTTTAGTCCTATGAGACGTGCTATGGAAACATTGGCACCGACAGACAGTCCCATAAACAAAGAAATGATGAGACTGATAACCGAATTATTGGCACCAACTGCAGCCATATCCTGAGCACTTGCGAAGCGACCTACTACAGCAGTATCCGCTGTATTGAAAAGTTGCTGCAGCATGCTGCTGAGAGCAAGGGGTACTGCAAATAATACTATTTTGTCAAGAAGTGAGCCGTGAAGCATATCCACCTGCTTCGATTCACTTTGGGTTTTATTATTATCACTTGATTTTAGTTCTTCTGTCCTATCATCTATAGCTTCCTGTGCTATGTTGGATTGAGCATTTTTACAGCCTTTTTCCTCAGTTTTTATATCTACTAATTTCATTATCTCTTTAATTACAAATCACTTAATGCTCAAATGCTTCCAGTATAATGTTCCGCCATTAATTGAATCACTTGTATTTTTTGCAGGATTTAACTCCGTTCCACTGCTTATATTCGTATTATGAATGAATGTATTTGCACCTTCAGTTACAAAATGATTCTTTGTAGAAAATGTAATATCATTTACACCTTTTCTCACCAGAATATTGATATGATCAAATCCGGCTTCCTTTGTCATAAAGACAGCATCATCAAAACCTCCATCAAGTAATTCTTTTTGATGGGCATCAGATGATATCAATATCTCTCCACCAAGTTCCCGCAGATATCTGAGAAGTTCAAACCTCGGATATGGCTGTGCCTTTCTCCCTCTATTGATGGCTCCACAGTTAATCTCAAAAGGAACTCCATACAGAACAAGTTTTTCCAATGCTTTTTTGGCAGGTATCAGATATCTGTCATCTGTTTCATCGAGAAAATGTCCACCATCCTCTTTGCTTAAATCATTAAATCTTGTTATGAGATCAAAATGCCCGATAAATGCAGGCTCCAGGCGATCATACACTTGCGCTTCAAAGGCATAATAGCGCTCAGACATCTTATAGAAATCACCATCGTAATACTTAAGGCAGGCATCATGAAGGATTTTAGGATCAGCATCAACTCCGATTATGCCTGATTCTGCTTCTTTCTCCAGATGAGTACCATACCGAACTGTATGAAACCAAATCTCACTTCCCGGTATAGGAATAAAATGAGTGGAGCCTATATAATACTCTGCATCTGATACTGCTTCCGGAGCATAGACATTATCAAGTTCGGCACCTCTGAATATATCAATCTGTCCGGCATACTCCTTCTGTAGTCTTTTAATTTCTTCTATATAAGCCTGATAGTCCATAGACACACCGGGGTCCATATGTCCGCTAAAACCAAGGTGAGTAAAACCCTTTTGTATAGCTTCCTGCACCACCTCTTCTGCAGTGTTTGAACCATCACAAAAAGTAGTATGTGTATGATAGTTGGCACCTATCTTCATAAACTGATCCTCAATTCAATCTTGTAATATGTTCCTGCTTTTATATTATACTAGCTGCCTGTCAGAAGCAAAAAATACACAATTCTGATATGCATATGGATTTATCTCTTCATCACATTGCATCAGATAAGTGTACTTAAATACGTCTGAAAAAACATCCATTTCCTTTTGATATCTTTTGGCTTTCAAACCTTTTAAAGGAATAACCATATTGGCAACATATATTCCGTCCTTGGTAAGACATGCCTTGATGATCTCAGCCGACTTCTTTAAGATATCACTGGATTTATAACCTACATATGCATCATTGATTATGACATCATATCTCAAGTCGGATTTCGATTCAGTGCCACGGATTGTAAGTGCCCTATCTATCAAAAACTTATTGCCATCATCAACTATAATCTTCAGATGGTCACCATATTTTGCCTGTAGTTCGTTGAGACCAAAATACAATTTTGCCGTGTCCACTATAGTTCTGCTTATCTCTATTGCATCGATATATTTTTCCGGATACATGTCAAGATAATACTTAGGATATGCAAATCCTCCACCGCCTATAAGAAGCGTTCTCCTGATATGTTTATTTATACTGAAAATCCAGTTAAAACATTCCATGTAATCAAAAGGAAGCTCATGTTCCATATCTGAATCGATATAGTAGGCAGACTGCATCGCGTCATCAACCAAAAGAAAGCGCATATATCCACCATCATAGTACCCCTCACAGACCTCAATATGACCTGTAAGCGGATCCTCTGCAGTGTAGATAGTTTTGCGCTCATCAATGTAATCATCTATATTGATATTTTTCATATTAATCTTTCAAAATCCCCAAAGCCAGAAGCAATCTCCTGTAATGTAAAAAGGCTGACTGCTCATTAAGTTCAGTAATCTCATCTATTGTAGCAAATTTATGATCGATTGCCTCTGATTTTTGAATACTTACATTTTTCTCTTCAATCGGGAATCTGAAATGATAAATATCTACGAAATAATTGTCGCCCCTTTCAAGATCTTCATTAACATAGGAATATATCGGTGTTTTCTGTGACTCATCACAGACTGTAACATCAAGACCGGTTTCTTCAAGCACTTCTCTTTTTACAGCTTCAAAGGAAGTCTCACCTGCAATTGAACCGCCTCCCGGAATCTCCCAGGCTCCTGCTGCCCACTTTTTATCCAGTGAACGTCTGGTGATAAGCAGCTTGCCATCAGAAGACCTCTCCAGAATTGCAAGAACATACATCATGAACTCACCTTTCTTGAGTGGAGTCTTACGGTCTACTATGCGTCCTGTTTTCTCCTTTTTTTCATTATATATATCCATGTATTCTATTTTATTACTCATTATTTCCTCTTCTATTTTCAGGCCACTCTTTATATAGAGAGTCATCAAAGCAACTGTCGTTTCCTCTGTGGCATGCCGGTCCGTCCTTCATAACCTGCACAAGTATTGCATCTCTGTCACAATCAGCCTCCATACTAACGATATGCTGATAGTTGCCGCTGGTCGCTCCTTTAAGCCACAACTCCTGACGTGACCTTGACCAGAAACAAGTGCAGCCCTTCTCAAGAGTTATGCCTATGGATTCACGATTCATATATGCCAGGGTCAATACTCTCTTGGTAACATAGTCCTGAACTATGCAAGGAACCAGACCCTTTTCATCAAATTTCACCTTACTTATGTCAAATGCTTCTATCGCCATACATCAATCACTTTCCTAATCCTGCGATAATAATCCAAGTCCTACAGTACATATATTTTTTGCAATCAGATTCTCACCGGAATATGTTCATCCCTGAGTCTCTTCTTTAAATCACTGATGCTGACTTCTCCAAAATGAAAAATCGAAGCAGCCAGTCCTGCGGATATATCAGGAATTTCATTAAAGAGATCTACAAAATCCTGAATTGAACCTGCCCCACCTGAAGCAATGACAGGAACATTAACAAGAGCATTAACCTCCTTAAGCATCTCAAGATCAAAGCCCTGCTTTACACCATCAGTATCTATGGAATTGAGAACTACTTCTCCGGCACCTCGGGCAACACCATCTTTTATCCACTGAAGTGCATCCATACCTGTGTCAACACGTCCTCCATTCAGGAAAACATGAAAACTACCGTCAACCCGCTTTGCATCTACTGACAGAACAACACACTGGTTTCCGTATTTCTGAGCAGCTTCATTTATGAGATCGGGATTCTTGATGGCACCGGAATTGACAGAAACCTTGTCAGCACCACATTTCAATACTCTCTCAAAATCCTCAACAGTATTTATGCCACCGCCTACTGTGAGAGGTATAAATATCTCGCTTGCAACCTTTGTCAGGATATCCGTAAAAAGCTTTCGACCTTCGAAGCTTGCTGTGATATCGTAAAATACAAGCTCATCAGCTCCGCAGTCACTATAATATCTGCCCAGCTCTACAGGACTGTTTACATCTTTCAATCCTTCAAAATTCACACCTTTTACAACTCGTCCATCCCTTACATCAAGACATGGGATAATTCTTTTAGTAATCATAATTCTCCTGATATTCCAACTATTTGATAAACGAATTTTTAAAACAATTTAAAGTCACAAATCAACGTGCAAGCACGTGATTTGGTACTTTTGACCCTTACATCATTTTATGCTTTCACTACTTCAATGGCATCTTTTAGATCGATGGCACCGTTATACATGGCCTTTCCAAGTATAGCTCCATAAAGCTTCATAGCCTTAAGATCCCTGAGATCCTTAAGGGTAGAAACACCTCCACTTGCAGTTATATCAATGCCACTGAGCTTTGAAAGTCTCTCATATAGTGGAAGGTTTGTACCCTTCATGGCACCGTCCTTGGAGATGTCCGTAACTATAGCTGTTTTAACTCCCATATCTCTCAGGTTCTCAAGGAAATCAAACATATCTACATCCAGAACCTCAAGCCATCCCTTGACAGCAACCTTTCCGTCTTTGGCATCAACGCCAACAGCGATTCTGTCGCCCCACCTTGATATAGCTTCCTGTAAAAATGCTTTGTCAGTGACAGCTTTTGTTCCGAGGATAACTCTGGAAACTCCGGCATCAAGATACTTCTCAATAGTTTCAAAACTTCTGATGCCTCCACCTATTTCAACATTGAGTCCTGTCTCTTTGGCAATAGCTTCCACAACATCAAAATTGGGGGTAGTACCGTCTTTTGCTCCCTCAAGATCAACAAGATGAAGCCACTGTCCTCCCATAGCTTCAATCTTTTTGGCGGTAGCCAAAGGATCGTCACTATATACAGTCATCTGATTGTAATCGCCTTTCACAAGTCTCACTACCTTGTGATCATATAAATCAATTGCTGGAAAAAGAAGCATGTATCCTCCTTCTGGAACAATATATAAAGTTTATTTATATCAAAGTGAAGCAAATGCTTTAAGTATCTTAAGCCCAACAGTACCGCTCTTTTCAGGATGGAACTGCGTGCCATAAACATTAACATTCTGTACTGCTGCCGTCAGAGGGATACCATACTCCGCCGTAGCCGTAAGATTTTGGTCACAGTCAAATGCTGCGAAACTATGAACAAAGTAAACGTGGTCTCCTTCTGAAAGATCCTTAAACAAAGGGCAATCTCCGATGAGATGCAATCCATTCCATCCCATATGGGGGATATCCAGACCATCAGGTACAACTCCTTCAATCGGACGTACAACTCCGGGAATGAGTCCCAGTCCCTCATGTTCACCATACTCATAGGACCTGTCAAAAAGCATCTGCATACCGAGGCAAATGCCTAAAAACGGCTTGCCTGTGCCGGCCTGTTCCTTTACAAAATCAAAAAGGTCACAGTCCTTCAGTTTCTGCACTGCATCTGCAAAGGCTCCCACACCCGGAAGTATCACATGATCAGCCGAAGCTATAACACTTTTATCTGAAGTAACAACTGCTTCCTCGCCGATAGCCGCAATAGAGCTTTTTAAAGAAAACAGATTTCCTACACCATAATCAATAATTGCAATCATTATAATTCCTCGCTAGTGTCATACTGAATCCTGATATACCTGTCCATCATCAACTATAGGATCCCGGAATAAACATATCAGTCTCTATCCTCTTTTCCGAAGCGAATGTCTACTGCTCTTGCATGTGCGGTAAGACCTTCTCTGTTTGCAAAAAGAGAAATCTTGCCATAGTCTCTCTCAAGTGCATCTTTTGTATAGTAGCTATACTGCATCTTCTTTACGAAGTCATCAACTGAAAGCGGACTGTAAAATCTGGCTGTACCGGATGTTGGAAGTGTATGATTAGGGCCTGCAAAATAATCTCCGGTTGGCTCAGCATTATAACGTCCAAGGAAAACAGAGCCTGCATTCTTTATGAGAGGAAGATAATCAAATGGCTGATCTACGCAGACCTCCATATGCTCCGGAGCTATGCGATTGGCTGCTTCGATTCCCTCCATCAGGTCTCTTGCAACGATAATCTTGCCATTGTTCTCGATTGACGGACGCGCGATTTCCTCACGTTTTAATGCCTTGAGCTGAACCTCAAGCTCATTCTGTACTGCCTTGGCAAGCTCCATGGATTCAGTGATAAGTACTGCGGAAGCATTTTTATCATGCTCAGCCTGACTGAGTAGATCTGCAGCTACAAAACGAGGGTCGGATTTTCCATCAGCAAGTACCAGAACCTCAGAAGGTCCTGCAATCATATCGATACCTACCTGTCCGAAAACCTGTTTCTTGGCTTCTGCTACAAATGCGTTGCCGGGACCTACGATCTTATCAACTCTAGGGATAGACTCAGTTCCGTAAGCCAGTGCAGCCACTGCCTGAGCGCCACCAACCTTAAATATACGTCCGACTCCTGCTACATGAGCTGCTGCCAGAATATAAGGATTAACGCCGCCATCCTTACTTGGAGGAGTAACCATGACGATTTCATCAACGCCGGCTATTTTTGCCGGTATTGCATCCATAAGAACAGTGGAAGGATACGCTGCTGTACCTCCCGGAACATAGAGGCCAACCTTCTCAAGAGGTATGACCCTCTGGCCGAGGATGACTCCCGGCTTATCTGCCATGATGAAGCTGTTCCGTACCTGTTTCTCATGGAAAGCGCGAATGTTTCCTGCCGCTTCCTCAAGCACTGCAATAAACTCAGGCTCAACCTGTCGTAGACCTTCCTCAATCTCTTCTTCCGTCACCAAAAAATCATCCAAATCAACATGATCAAACTTTGAACAGTAATCCTTAAGAGCCTTATCACCCCGCGCCCTGACTTCCGCTATGATGTCTTTAACTATATCTTCAACGCTTGAAGTCGGCTCAAAGCGTGCAAAGATCTCTTCATCTTTGATTTTTCCCATTTCATATATTTTGATCATTTTTACTCCTCCGACGATTTGATATTTGATGATTTCAGAAACCAAACTTACTAAAGATAAGATAATCAGTGTTCCAGTTTTATTGTTTCAACCTTCTCTCCACTATTTACTATAGCAGACAGTCCATCTCTGAGCCTGATTATCTCATCATGTTTAAACTGATAACTCACCTTGTTACATATAAGTCTCGCACTTACAGGTACAACATCCTGCAAAACCGAAAGATTGTTTTCTCTCAGAGTATTTCCGGTTTCAACGATATCAAAGATCACATCACTCAGCCCGAGAAGCGGCGCGATTTCGATGGATCCGTTCAGTTTTATGATATCAATGTCTCTGCCGATAGACTCATAGTACTTACTGGCAACATTGGAAAATTTGGTAGCTACACGTAAAGTACGTTCTTCATTGTCGTAGAAATCCGCCGGACCGGCCACACACATACGACATTTGCCGATACCGAGATCCAGAAGCTCATAGATATCCGGCTCATACTCAAGAAGTATATCTTTACCACATACTCCGATATCAGCTGCACCTCTCTCCACATAGATGGCAATATCAGACGGCTTTACCCAGAAATACCTGACACCTTTCTCAGGATTCTCAAAGGTGAGCTTACGGTTTTTTTCAAGAATCGCAGGGCAATCAAATCCTGCAGCCGCCATCATAGAATATGTCTTCTCTCCGAGACGACCTTTAGCCAAAGCAATATTGATCATATCTCTGCCGCCTCCTTTTCTGCTTCCTGTAGATTGAACACGTTACGGGACTTGATCTTATGCTCAAGCTTATCCAGCTCATCGATGCGAATGCTTCTGACCTTACAGCCGGTGCGGTTAAATGTTTCTACAACAGCCGCAACCTTGGCAGGATCATCCTTTCCGTTCACGTAAGTTATAAGATAGTCAACATCGAAATCATGTGGTTTTGTAAGATAATTCTCAATAGTATCGAGGTAAAGTGCAAAACCTATAGCTCCAACATCCTTGCCCATTTTCTTTGGGAGTTTATCATAACGGCCACCTGACAAAACCGTGAAAGGAATGCCTTGAGCTGCACCCTGGAAAATGATGCCGTTGTAATAATCCATGGAATTGACAAGTGAAAAATCAAGGTATACCGAGTCAAGCACACCAAAGCTCTCAAATATGGAAGAAAGCGCATACAGGTGTTCTACCATCTGTGCTGAAACATTGGAAATCGCATACTTCTTAAGTTCTATAACTCCCT
>DGVW01000066.1:4324-5834 GCA_002396005.1 Oribacterium sp. UBA4274 | reverse complement strand
AAGCGTGTCGCTTCGGCCCAAGGGTACTGTTGCATATATGCACCTTTATATCGATTTAGAGCCATAGGTTTTCCGTCAAGATAATCAAAATAATCGCATCTGACCTTTGATTTGTTTATTCCAAGGTTTCCCCAACCTTTGATAAGAATATCTTCTTCCCCGATATCTGAAAGAACCTTGATAAGGTCTTTTTTTACAACCCTGATATAAGAGTCGGCACTGCCGCGGAAAATGCTGTCGCAGATATCTGAGGAGGTACAAACTGCACCTGCTTTATCAATAAGATAAGCCAGAAGTTCTTTAGAACGTTTTGTAAATGAAATGATGGGTTCACCATCATAGAAAACCTCAAATTCACCAAAACAGCGGATATACAGGCCCTGCTCAGTAATCTTGCTAAGGTTGGTCTGACGGAGCAGAGACAGAGCGTGTTCAATCTTCTCTTTGGTAATAGGCTTCATGAGATAATCACTGGCTCCCAGTTCAAAGGCCTGAGTGGCATAGTCACTGTAACCCGTGCAGAAAACAATGTCACAGCAGGGATGAACAGTTTTGATGCGTTTAGCCAGGTCAACACCGTTCATTTCACCGATAGCAATGTCAAGAAATGCGATATCAGCTTCTGTCTCAGGTAAGATATCAAGCACATCGTCAGTATTATCAAAAGCCAGAATTTCAGCTTCAGGCAGAGCGTCATGTATGCGATTAGTCAAATGTTTTAACAGGATGACCTCATCCTCTACAGCAAGTACCTTCATTTTTGCAGTTCCTTTCCCACTTAATGCATCTGATTTTCAAAATTGCATATCTGGATTCGTCTTTTTACAGATACATTATAATCCGACAATGGTGTTGGTGTAGGATTAATCACACATGATCTTTCCGTCCGATACAGTAAGATCCCTGGGAAATACCTTCCATTTAAGCGCATCAACACCTGCAATCTCGTTAGTATACAGCTGTATGGACTCTCCGTTTATAAATTTAAGTAAAAATGTCTGAAGTATCAAAGACAGATCCTTGTTTATCACATTACCATATATATGCAAAGCTTCACTGTTTCCCAAAAGTGTTGCCACCGCATCAACCGTGCCGGATCCCAGCTTTTCGATTACCGGTTTTTCATCCCAGTACAAAAGATACACTTTGTTTCCGCCTTCTGAAAGACTTGCTGCAACCCGGTAAATACTGAGAGCAAGCCAATCTTCCACAAGCTCTGACTTTGCATCAAGTTTAGCTGAAGCATCCGCCTGTGTCCTGATATATTCCTGTACTGCATCAACTATCGGATCGTTAATACTGCTTTTGATATTTGACATCGTTTCGGATATGAGAGCTTCATAATTCTGTTTACCGACAAATGAGCGTAAAACTGAAGTTTCATTACTTGGAATGCCGATAATAAAATCTATGTCTGAAGCACATCCTTCCCGATAGGCATGGTATAGATCAGCGGGAAACACTGTTCCGTCGCAGACCGGCCCGCAAAAGTCCTTCCAAAGCTTTTGCG
>DGVW01000066.1:0-4197 GCA_002396005.1 Oribacterium sp. UBA4274 | reverse complement strand
AGATTCTCTGCCAGGATCCGTGATCCATCCGGCGTATCATATACCATTTCAGGACTTCCAAAAAATACGAAAGCTTTATTAAACAGCCCTTTTGCCCGCTTATCAGCTGTAAGCATACAGATTGATGTCGCACCGGACTCAAATCCAAGCACCGATATCTTATCCGGATCACCACCGAATTGGGATATGTTTTCTTTGATCCATTTAAGTGCTGCAATCTGGTCAAGCAGACCAAGATTTAATGTATCAGGGTAAGCTTCTCCGCCCGGAACGGTTGAAAAATCAATAAACCCGAATATGCCAAGGCGGTAATTAAAGCTGACAAACACAACATCCGGATGAGCATTGACAAAATCGTTACCGTAAAGCAGGGGATCTGCAGATCCTCCATAAGTAAAATCGCCGTGGTGGAACAGCACTATAACTGGCTTTTTTGTTTCCGACTTTTTAGCCCCGGTAAAGATATTTAAATAAAGACAGTCTTCGCTCTGCCTGTGATGTTTTAAGATTACGCCACTGTGCTCGACCTGTATTGCCGAAGCTCCGAAATTCACAGCCTCAAATACTTTCTCCGATGATGGAAGCGGTTCCGGCGCCTTCCATCTGAGTTCACCTACCGGCGGCTTTGCATAAGGAATCCCCAGATATTGAATTTCTTTCTTTTGCTTTTCCCCGACATAGATTCCGGTTCTCGTCTTTACTGCGCAGTCTTCATCATATTCATCTGAGATGGGCCGGTTCTGCAGGTTAGTTTCCTCGATATCCTCTTCTTTTACATCGAATACATAGCCTTCATCTCCATCCCCGTAAATCTTTCTGATCTTCCGGATATGATATGCGCGGATGATCAAATTCACAACAAAGCTGATAATGGGAAGCACGATGACAAATATTGACTCCTCCATTATGTAAGAAAGCATTGAAACACCCATCCATTTGACAGAAATACACTGGCCTAGGACAACAATAAGAAAGACTGTGACAAGAGTAATGATCCTGTTTATCGGCTTTTTCTGGACAGCCTTACTGAAGACGATCAAACTTATGATCTCTTCCAGCACAATTCCGGCAACAAGACATGCAGCTATACATGCGGGTACCGGCCATCCAAGAAGATATGAAATGTTTTCTCCAAAGCCGTAGCCCAGCGCAGCAATGAATGCAACCATGAAATCATCTATTGTAAATAGTTTTTTCATAAACGTCTCCCAATCGTATAGAATGATTTTATCACTGATCAACCACTTAATAAAAGAGGGGCGATGAATGCAATCTGATCAAAAAGGCGGCTGTCAGCGGTATATTCGGGAGTCGCATCCTTTACATCTGCACAATAACTCTCTACCATTACCTTCTCTTCTGCTGTAAGCTGATCAAGCTTATTACCTTCGCCTATAAAGGTCCGCTCAGAGTATATGAGTACACAGGAGTGACAGGACGAATTACTATTCCTTCTCTTGTAGTTCCGTTGTACCCGATTCCCTCTGCTCTTGCTAAAAGAGCTGCCTCATCAGGATACTTTGCCGGAAGATCATTTCCTTCCTCTTCAACTGGAACCATCTGACATCCAACATACTCACAGATTTCCCTTAGAGTTTTCAGGTCGGTTCTCTTGTCATCAATCCGGGCCGTAAATACAAACCACTCAGGCTTCTTTAACTTAAGCCTGTTCTTCTGTATCCCTTCACCGCACCATTCGCCCTGAAGTACCATAGTGCTGATTCCATGCTCATCTGCATACGCTTTCATCTTCTCAGGTATACCAACTGCTTTTACATCATCATTGAAATGTGCAAACTCCGGTGCGAAGTGACCAAGTTGCTGTCTTCCTGCTGTCTGTACTATTCTTTCTGCATTTCTTTTTTCTTCGAACCCTTTTTATATATCAAGTTCTGATATCCAGCTCTTAAGCTCATCTTCACTGACACTACCACTGAATCTGTTTCCATCAAGCCATTTACCGCTTCCGGCTTTCTCTGAAAGACTGTTACCACTATTTCAAATGCCGCTGCTTCCGGATGTGCAGAAAGGGATAACCGTGATATCGGAAAAATCATAGCTTTCAACAAATGTATCCATGATTCTTGGTTCCTGCCCCCACCAGATAGGGAAACCTAAGAAGATTGTAGAGTAGCTATCTTCGATATCCAATTCCATAGGTTCAAATTCCGGTCTTGCATTCGGATCGTTTTGCTCTCTGGTAGCTCTGGTACCGGAATCATTATAGTTAAGGTCCGCATCCGTATATGGCTCTTTGGGGACAATCTCATACAAATCAGCGCCTGTTACTGAAGCGATTTTCTCTGCAACTCCCTTAGTTGTTCCGGTTGCAGAAAAATAGATTACAAGAGTTCTGGCAGTTTCTTTTTCTGAGGCATTTTCAGTATTGTCTATTGTTTCTGATGCATGCTTCGAAGAAACAGATTCTTTATTATCAGATTCTGTAATGGAACTGCTGATAGTGGTTTCTGATACAGTCATAGCTTCTTTTACTGCGCTTTCAGAAATTGTTGTTTTATCGTTACTCACACACCCTGTTAAACCTGTAATAAGCAGCATAACAGAGAGTATTGTCGATATTTTTTTTCTTCCCGTTCATCCGATAACCTCATTGATCCATCTTTTAAGTTCTTCAACAGATATATTGCTTGATAATCTTTTTCCACTTAGAACCGTTGCTCCGGAAGCCAGTCTTTCAGCTATTCTTTTTTTCACACCGCTTGCACTAAAAAAAGTTATCAAAGTTCTCAAGCTCGTAGTTATGATTCATCTCGTACTCGATGGAAACCTTTGCATCATCAATAAGCGGAGCTCCATTCTCGCTTACTGTGAACTTGAATGTCTCAGACTTATCTTTTTTCAATGCTCCATTGTCCATGAGAATGCTTTTGCAGTTCGTATGTCAGCGTCTTTAAAATGATTGCCCTGATTCCACTCCAACCAAACACCCAGACCTTTTTCTTTTAAATGTTCATATGCCTTACTGATGCAGTCTCCGACGGTTGACATTATAGGATTACGGGTGTTCTTTTCCTTATCTCCTAGACTAAGGTAAACAGCATCGGTCTTGATCTCATTATCTTTCATGTAATCAATGAATCCCGGGAACCATATAGAAGGCGAAGCTGATGCAACAGCCTTAAATGTGTCTGTCTGATATGAAGCCCATAAGGAAAAGAGTCCTGCAAGGGAATATCCTCCGATTATATATTCTTTACTACTATCAGTGCATAGTTTCAGTATCTTATCAAGAGTTTCCTTTGCACCATCACCAAAATCTTCTTTTCCGAAAACAGCTCCGGATTTCCATGGAGAAAGCTCTTTGTTCCAGTTATCAATTTTAAATGCAATTAAGCGGAAGTTTTTATCTGAAAGTCTGCTTATCTCTTTCACCTCGTTTTCAAGGGTGGACAATTCATGTTCTCCTATGGGCTGCACAAGAACCAAAGATGCATCCGAATTTCCATATTCAAGTGTATTCACCACGCTTCCTCCAGACTATTCAATTCATGGCATCTACATAGCTAAACCATTCAGGCTAAATTATCATTCAATAATATATTCAAGCATCTCGTATTTAAGCTTATTGCCCTCTTTTATGTCCTCCGGGAGCAATGCCAGAATAAGCACTGCAAAATAAGGCGCAGCAAATATAGGATCAAAATCAAAATTCCCCATAGGTGCAGCTTCGCTGTTAAGTGACAGGAAAAGAATCACCAAAAGAGTCAGTATCGCAGAAGGAAGTGCTATTTTTATATTAGTCCGGAACTTATCTGCCATTTGAACACCCTGTGTCTTTGTGGCAGCTATGGTTGTGTACGATATAAAAGAAAGATTATCTCCGAACATCGCACCTTCGATCGGTCTGATACATTCAAAAAAGATACCGTTCCCAAGATAAACTACAAGAAATATCAATATGGGCAAAAGAGCCCATCCGTTTGCTACCGGTGTTGTTATGTTATCTGTCTCACTTCTGTTATTACTTTTCATCATTTAAACCCTGTTTCTGTTTTTTTCTTTATAATTATGCCTTCTGCTTCAAGTATTATGGTCGGCATGATTATATCATATTAGCACAACAAAACCTGCAAAAGCTTGTTAACAGTACCATATCTCTCCTTCGATGGATTTATCTATTTTCCTGAATTTAAACAAGTGTCCTATAAAGCGCTTCAGCTAATGCCTCATGCCCCT
>DGVW01000098.1 GCA_002396005.1 Oribacterium sp. UBA4274 | reverse complement strand
TGGAGAGATATTTTATCCCTGAGATAAAGGCTGATCTTACAGATGAGATCGCTGAGGGACTTCTCAGGACAGTTATCAAAAACGGTGCCATCGTAGCAGAGGATCCGTCGGACTATGATGCCATGGCAGAGATATTCTGGGCATCCAGCCTCTCACATAACAATCTCACAGAGTGCGGAAGAGGCAAGGATTTCTCCGTTCATAAGCTTGGACATGCACTGTCAGCCAAGTACGATGTGACTCATGGAGCATCACTGTCAGCAGTATGGGGTTCCTGGGCGAGAGAGCTGTATCAGGATGCCATACCGAGATTTGCAAGATATGCGAGAAAAGTCTGGGGCATCACCGATGAGTGTGATGCGGCAGCAGCAGAGGCAGGCATCGCGCGCACAGAAGAGTTTTTTAAGTCACTTGATATGCCGGTGAGCCTTACTGAACTTGGCGTGGCGCCAACAGATGCTGATTTCCGTGATCTTGCACTGGATGCCACAATGCAGGATACCATGAAGCTGTCACGTATTCGTCCTTTGGATGCCAAAGATGCGGAACGTATTTATAGAGCAGCACTTTGATCCTGACACCGGGATACGTAGCAGTACGTGTCCCGGCTTTTGAACCGGTTAACATATAATTATCGGAGCTGTATTAATGGATTATAGTACTATCAAATTAAAGAACGGTGCAAAAGTGCGGGTACTTACTGTTATTCTGGGTGTTGCAGTAAACGTACTTGTATCTTTTGGCGTTCATAAACTGGATCTTCCACTTTATCTTGACACTATAGGTACGATTGCCGTCACCATACTGGGAGACATATTCCCTGGTGTCATGACTGCCTTTGCCACCAATCTGATACTGAATCTTTCCAGTCCCGGTACAGTTTACTATGCTTTTATCAATATTCTCGTAGCTTTATATACAGCGTACTTTTTCAAGAGACATTCCTTGAGCAGCATCACTGTGTTCCTGCAGTATGTTGCTTCTATAGGTGCGATTTGCGGTGTTCTGGGCGCCGTTGTTCAATGGTTCGTGGTTTCCTCAGCGCTGAACTATTCTATCAAAATCATGGCGGATGCCATGTCCGAGAATCTGGGATTTCATTCCTTTATCTCCTATGTAATCATCAATATATTCTTCAATATGGTAGACAAGGCAGTGGCGTCTGTCCTTGCATGTTTACTGATCCGGGCATTTCCCGAAAGATACAAAACAGCCATCCGCTACGGAGTATGGCGTCAGAGACCACTCAGTCATGAAGAACTGATGGAGATTGAGGTTTGGAGAAAGGACCTTAAAACATCCTTCAGAACGAGGATGATAAAAGTTCTCTTTGGCATCTCACTGTTTCTTGTAATTGTCATGGGTTGGATCGGTATCAAAATCTATTTTGACAATGCCAAAGCCGAAAAAACAGGGATAGCCGAGAATGCAGTGAAATTTGCAGCTGAAATCATCGATATCGACAAAATAGACGATTATATCAGGGACGGCAGAACCGTTGACGGCTATAACGAGACAGAAGAACTGTTATACAAGATCCGCTCCACCGCCTCCGGTGTTCAGTATCTCTATGTCTATAAGGTGGATGAGAACGGATGCATCTATATATTTGATCTGGAATCCGATGACGGGACAGAAACCTATAAACCGGGACATGCCAAACCTTTTTCGAAGTCATTTGAGCCGTATCATCAGCAGCTTTTGGCAGGTGAGGCCATCGAGCCTATCGAAGAGAGCACTGTGGACAGATGGTTCATAACTATAAATTACCCTGTAAAAGATGAAGACGGCACAACTGTATGCTATGTAGGTGCAGATGTAAGCCTGGATTACATGGCCGACTATATGAAAGACTTTATCTTGAGGGTTATAGTTATCCTGGCAGGCTTTTTCATGGTCATCGTTTCCTATGGTATATGGACTACCGACGTTTACAATGCCTACCCTATCTGTAGTCTCGCAAAGTGTGTAGACAAGTTTGCGGAGGACGGTTATGAGCAGGAAACACTGGACGAAAATGTCAGAACACTGCGGAAACTGGATATATATACCGGTGACGAGGTCGAGAAGCTGTATCATGTTATCTCCAAGATGACTCTCAACCAGGCAGAGCAGATAAGGTATCTCAGGAAACTGTCAGACTCAACTGCCAAGATGCAGGAAGGTCTCATCATAACCATGGCCAACATGGTTGAGAACCGTGACTCCGATACAGGAGCACATATACAGAAAACTGCAGCCTATGTCAGAATCATCGCAGAAGGACTGAAAAGGAAAGGATACTACTCCGAGAAGATTACACCGAAGTTTATTTCGGATGTCATCAGAAGTGCACCACTCCATGATGTGGGCAAGATAAACATTCCCGACAATGTTCTGAACAAACCCGGCAAGCTGACACCGGAGGAGTTTGAGATCATGAAAACTCACACCACAGCCGGAAAGAAGATCATAGAGCAGGCCATCAATACAGTACAGGGAGAGAACTACCTGAAGGAAGCGAGAAACATGGCCGCCTATCATCATGAGAGATGGGACGGCAAGGGTTATCCGGAGGGGCTTCACGGTGAGGTTATACCGCTTTCTGCCAGAATCATGGCAGTTGCCGATGTGTTCGATGCACTGGCATCACCAAGAGTATATAAGCCGGCCTTCTCTATGGACAAAGCACTGGAGATCGTGAAAGAGGAATCAGGCACACAGTTTGATCCGAAATGTGTGGAAGTTTTTATGGAGGCACTGCCGGAAGTCAAGGCCATACTCAGTAAATATAATAAAAGTGTTTAATCAGGAGAACGTGACAAGGCATGAAATACAGGTCATACAGAAAAAACATTATAAGGACAGTCAGATTCTTTACAATCTTGATTCTGACAGCAGGTTTTATTTTCTGTGGGTTGATCTCCGCCTATGCTGATAACGATTCCGCTTTGGGCGGCGGATATGCCGTGTCCGGACAACTGAAGGGAGTCACCTATACATCGGTCCTTTATGACGCTGAAAACGGATTACCGACATCTGACGCCATGGCCATAATGAGTGCAAGGGACGGGCACATCTGGATTGGAGGCTATGCCGGAGTTTTGAGATATGACGGCTCAGACTTTGAAATACTGGACCCATCCGATGGGCTCACCAGCTCAAGAGCGTTTTATGAAGATAAATCAGGTGATATCTTTGTGGGGACCAACGACAACGGTGTTGTCAGGATGAGCGGTTCCAGGCGGCTGCATTATACCAAGATGGATGGGCTTCCATCCAATTCTATACGTTCCTTTGCTGAGGATGACAAGGGTAATGTCTATATCGGAACAACAGCAGGTGTGGCTTACATTGATTTATCCGGAACCATCAATATACTTCATGATGCACGTATCGACAATGAGAGAGTGCTGAAGCTAAGCTCTGATACAGAAGGAAAGATTTACGGACAGACATCCTCCGGCATCATCTTCACCATAAAAGATTGTAAGATCTCCGAAATCTATGACAGCGGGGGACTGGGCGTGGAAACAGTGTCAACCTTTATGATTGATCCTGTTGATGAAGGTAATATATATCTTTGTACAGAAAGTGAGAATATCTATTACGGAAAATTAGGCGATGATGTGTCTCGCATGAAGAGGATATCCGTCTCTCCTATCAATGATGTACAGTGGATAAGCTATGCCTGTGACAGAGTATGGATAGCATCATCTACAGTTGTTGGATATCTGGATGAAAAAAATGATTTTCATACTGTCAGAAATCTTGTCATGGACAGTGGTATAGAGATGTTCACCTCCGACTATCAGGGCAACCTCTGGTTTGCTTCCTCTACCGAAGGCGTGATGAAGATAGTCACCAACAATTTCATCGACATAACAGAGAAAACCGATCTTCATAAGGGCGCGGCCCAGGCAGTGTGCCTCTATGGAGACGGAACATATATCGGTAATGACTACGGACTCACAGTTATCGACAGAGATGGCAGGGCTTATGATAACGACCTTACAAACTATATCGGTGAGAACAGAGTGCGATGCATCATGGAGGGAGAGAATAAGATGCTCTGGGTGTCTGTGTACACCAACGACATCGGACTCGTTTCCATGGACAAGTCTGGAGTTGTAAGGGCCTATACAAAGGATGACGGGCTGCCCGGCAATGAAATAAGATGTACTGCAGAAGCCTCTGATGGAAGTATCATAGTGGGAACCAATACCGGGCTTGCCATCATAAAGAACGATGAGGTCGTGAGAACCATAGGTGCTGATGACGGGTTAATGAACAAGGTGATACTTACTGTAGCAGAAGGCACCGACGGAGTTATATATGCAGGCTCTGATGGAGGAGGTCTGTATGCAATAGAAAAGGACGAAATCAGGAACATCGGACTTTCGGATGGCCTTACCAGTGAAGTTGTCCTGAAGATAAAAACCGATAAATACAGAAATGTAAGCTGGATCATCACATCCAATTCACTTGAGTATATGCGTGACGGAGTTATCACTCATGTCACAACATTTCCATATAGCAACAATTACGATATATTCTTTGATGAAGATAACGAATTGTGGGTACTGTCTTCCTGCGGAGTATTTGTTCTCGAGGCAGATCAGGTGCTGAGAGATGAGGTGAAGGATTATAAGGTCTACACCATCATAAGCGGACTCCCGTACTCAGTAACACCAAATTCAAACAGCTATCTGGATAGCTCAGGCAATCTCTATATAGCCGGTAGGCACGGCGTTGTACAAACCAATATCGATAACTTCCAGAGAGAGGGTTCAAAGATAAAATTTACCCTTAACAGAATTGAATCCATAAACGGAGTGATCGAGCCGGATGAAGATGGCATATACGTGATTCCGGCAGATTCGGGACATGTCAGTATCTCCGCCTCGGTGATGGACTATTCCATGACGGATACGATGATCAGAATGTTCCTGGAAGGAACACAGGATCCCGGCATAACCGCTCCGAAAAGCAGAATGAGACCTCTTGAATACGGCAATCTGCATTACGGAGAGTATAAGCTGCACATACAGCTCCTGGGCAGTGACGGTAGTTCTGTAATTGAGGATAAGATCTATGATATCATGAAAGAACCAAGGATCCTGGAGCTTTTGGTGGTCAAGATTATAATCGCAATATTCTGCGCGACATTTTTAGGTCTCATAGTCTGGGTTGTCATCAACAACTCTGTCATCAGAAGACAGTATGCGGAGATAAGAACAGCCAAGGAAGAAGCGGACAGAGCCAACAAGGCCAAGTCCCGTTTCCTCGCCAACATCTCACATGAGATCAGAACACCTATCAACACCATCATGGGTATGAACGAGATGATCATGAGAGAGGACGGGACCAATGTTCCGGAAAGCTACTTCCTCTCCATAATGAACTACTCTATGGATATCAAAAATGCAGCAGACTCACTACTCGGAATCATCAATGACCTCCTTGATATGTCCAAGATTGAATCCGGTAAGATGCATAAAGTGGAGCGTGAATATGACGTTCAGGACATGCTTCGTTCCATAGTTTCCATGATACGTGTGAGAAGTACCGATAATGAACTGACATTTGACGTAATTATAGACGAAATCCTGCCGAAACGCCTGTACGGAGATGATGGCAAGATCAAGGAGATAGTGCTGAACCTTTTGACTAACGCAGTGAAGTACACAAAAAAAGGCGGATTTGCACTGACAGTAAGGATGGATCAGCGTGAAGATGACAGGTGTACCCTCAGTTTCTCTGTCAAAGATACAGGAATGGGTATCAAAGAGCAGGATATGGATAGATTGTTTGATGCCTATGAGAGACTGGAGGAAGAGAATAACAGCGGTATCCAGGGCACAGGGCTCGGACTTGATATATCGAGAAGATTTGCAGAGATGTTAAACGGAAGTCTTGTATGTCACAGTGTGTACGAGAAGGGCTCTGAGTTCATACTGACAGTGCCGCAGAAAATCGTTGACTTCACTCCGATGGGCGCCTTTATAGAGCATGATGCAAGTATCACAAAGGGACCTTATGTTCCGCAGTTTATAGCACCGGATGCAGATGTACTTGTTGTTGACGACGATCCTCTGAACCTGAGTGTTATCAAGGAACTGCTGAAGGCCACCAAGATATTTGTCACAACAGCCTCAAGCGGAGAGGAATGCCTCGACAAGCTCAAGGAATCAAAGTTTAATGTTGTGCTGCTGGATCACATGATGCCGGGTATGGACGGTATAGAAACCGTTACAAGGATCAGGGAGAGATATCCGGATCTTCCGGTGTATGTGCTCACAGCCAACTATACTGTAGGTGAGGACTATTACAAGTCCAAAGGCTTCAACGGCTATCTGACCAAACCTATAGACAGCCTGACACTGGAGCAAACCATCATGCGACATCTCCCTCCGGAGATGATGGAAAAGCCAAAAAGATAAGTGAACTCAGCAAGATGCTTAAGAACTTTGTAAGCATTTATAAAGAAGAGGAGACTAATGAAAGAATTTCTGACATCTCATCAATTGAATATAATGCTGTCTTTGGGAAGTATCTGTGGAATGACTGCAATTTTTACCCTCATATCCAACAGCCTCTCCAAAAAAAGAAAGACAGCGATGCTGTGGATGGAGATATCCGCCATGATTCTTCTTTATGCTGACAGATTTGCATATATTTATCGCGGTAATGTATCACTGCTCGGCTTTGTCATGACCAGAGTGAGCAACTTTCTGGTATATGCCACCACGATAACAGTCGTTTTCGGCGTCAATCTCTATGTTATAGACCTTTGCTTAAATGAAGGCGGATCAGACAAGGTGCCGGATGAACTTTCATTTAACAACATAAGTCTGTTTGTGGGTGAGATACTGATAGTTATTTCACAGTTCACGGGATTTTACTATACCTTTGACGCTTCCAATCATTATGTCCGCTCCCAGGGATTCATCGTGTGTTACATGATCCCTGTTCTGACAGGACTACTGCAGCTTTTGGTCATCATAAGATATTACAGGAAGCTCAGTAAGAGATTGGCACTGCCCCTTATGACATTTACCCTTGCACCCATAGTCGCCGGATGCCTGCAGCTTATCTTCTATGGACTCTCCCTCGTCAATATAACCATGGTAGGTATCATACTGATCATCTATGTATTTAACATCATAGATACCAATGAGGCGCTGGAGAGGGCCCACAAAACCGAGATGGAGACTCTCCTCAAGGAGAAAATGAGTATGAAGAGGCTGTTTAAGCAGACCTCCACAGCATTCGTTGCCTCCATAGAGATGAAGGATCCGTTTCTGCATGGGCGTTCGGAGAGAGTAGCTGACATTGCGAGGAGGCTGGCGGAGCTCAGTGGTAAGGACGATGAGGAGTGTGACAGAGTCTACTATACCGCACTACTTCATGACATCGGCATGATAGGACTGCCGGACAGCCTCATCGGAAAGAACGATAACCTGACAGAAGAGGAGTACAAGCAGGTCAAGAAGAAGCCGGTTTTGAGCAGTGAGATACTTGCAGGTATCACAGAGTACCCGTATCTCAGTAAGGGCGCCAGATATTGCTTTGAGCGCTATGACGGAAAGGGCTATCCGGACGGTCTCTCCGGAAACAACATACCTGAGATATCGAGGATCATATCCGTTGCCAATGCTTATGACTCTATGACAACCAAGCAGCGCTTCAGAGATGCCCTTCCACTTCAGATCGTAAGAGAGGAGCTCATCAAGGGAGCAGGTGCGCAGTTTGATCCAGATATAGCAGATCTCATGGTGCATCTCATGGATATGGAAAGCAAGGACTATTTAAATGACATCTCCATCGTCGAAAAGGAGATCAGTTGTAAAGAGTACAGAGAACATGTGAGTATCGGCTATCCTGTCATGAACACCGTGGATAAACTGAGATTCAGATGTAAGACTGTTTCCGAGCCGGGTAAGTTCAGCGCCCCGTCCATCATACTGTTTGACGCCTACGACAGAATGGTTCATGACAATCAGAAGGCCATAGACGCAAACCGCTATCTCGAGTACGGAGAACTGTGGTTTGACGGAAACTATATCTCCACAGGTGCGAGAAACATGGAGATCAGAAGTCTGGGAGATAGTCCTGACATCTGGGATGGCGTAGATCAGGACAATGCTTCTCAAATTGAAAGTAACCTGGGCCCGGATAACGGAGATCAGCAATATGAGATCACCATGGGCAGATACGAGGATCATATCAGGATGGTGCTTTCCGGCGCAGGTCATAAGATCGAAGCCATAGTGGCGCTGCCTAACAAGTCCAAGCAGGCCTATATCGGACTTACGGGAGAAAACTGTACAATCTACGATATAGAACCGGTGCAGGGAGACGAAATCGTATCAGAAGGTTCCATCCCGAGAATTGCCGAGGAGATCAGCTATATAGACAGGATAGAATCGGACGTTCCGAATGTTCAGGTGGACAGAGTGCGTTCTGCCTCAACAGTAGGCATAGAGATAAAGGACGGAACCCATCTGTCCTTCCACTCCATGAGCCTCCCTACAGCAAACCTCGTATGGAACTGTCCGTATGTTGTGCTGTTTTATTCAGATGACAAAAAGGTTCACGGCAAGGGATATCATGAGTATGCCCTTATCAAGCTGAACGGTGAGAATGAAAACCCGGATACCTACTCGGATAACAGATTCATCATGAGGAAGGATGCGGATTTCTCCGGCTGGGACAACTGGAAGACTCTGAACAAAGAAGGATATGAGTACGAAGTGGCATTCATAAAGAAAGGCAGCAAGGTAACAATCCTTGCAGACAATCTCGGTATCCATATTGAGAACGTATGCAGATTAAATGATGGCGCCAGAACCGTCTATGCCGCCCTCACCGGAGATCAGGTGGCACTGACGGACATAAGGATTCTGTAATATTAAAAATTGCATAAATACTGCAGGTTTTAACATGAGTTGCATTATATTTTGAATACATATATAATATAAATATAAACCTTTCGGGTATAGTTTATATAACTGTGCGCTATATAGGAAAGGCTTAAATATATATATATATACCAGTATTGTTATATAGCTATATGTATATATAGAAGTGGAGAGTAGAATGAATCGTGTTAGAAGGTTATATCAGTTCGCGTGAACAGGCTGAAAAGTGGGGTCTTACCATCAAGTACATGCAGACCTTGTGCAGACTTGGTCTCATCGAGGGGGCAGTGAAGCATAATGGCAGATGGTATATTCCGATAGGAGCCGAGAGACCAAAAGACGGCAGAGTTATCACAGGAAAGTATGTAGACTGGCGTAAGAAGTATCATGTGGACAGCAAGATAGATAAGGAGCTTAAGCATATGATAGATGACGTACATCAGAACGCGACGAAACACTGTACCAGACAAGATAAGTTAAGACTGCTTGCATATATAAAAAAGACGAAAAATAAGTAGTGTCTTTCGTATCAAGGACAGTGCCTGATATTTTTGAAATGATAAAAAAGGAGGCTATCTCCCGGATGTTGAATCCTGAGAGACAGCCTCTTTACTTTACACGTTTCTTGATTTTCTGCCGGATCCACCGGCTCTTTTTATATCACTTAGCTGCCTTTCCGTCATCATCCAGCTTGACCGGATTGCCATCATCATCTACCGGTCCGACTACCGGAACCCTTTCATAATCATCAAAGTGAGGCGGGAAAGAGAAATCACCTCCAACTATCACTCCGTGCAGCGTATCCGCCTGAGTTTTGGTGGCAAAAGCGAGATATAGATTACCATCCTCTTTAGGCTCAAAATGAGCATTCAGCGGCAGGATATGCCTCTCACTCTCACTGCCCGCATAGTTCCACTTGATCCGTCCGAAAGGAACAGTACCATCCTTGACGGCTCCATAGAGATCATTGTCACCAGGGAGCAGATCATAATCCACACCAACTATACCATAGACACCGGAAGACTCCGCTATATCTGTCTCGGATTCTCCGTTATTCTCAGACTCCCCTGAACTATCAGCAGTGTCGGTATCTTTCGATTTTCCTGAACTATCAGATGCCCCGGAACCCGTTGTCAGACTCTTAGGCAGAACATAAGTGAAATCATCGATTCTCGATAGTCCGGACACCGGGAAGTAGTTGTAGTTCTCAAGAGTCACCACATCTTTAAGTATAGGTTTAACCTCCGCCGACTCATATCCCTTGTAAGCCTTCACATCCCTCTTGATATGAGAAAGGATAGTATCCGCTAGAAACTCCTGTCCCTTGTTGTTGAGATACAAGCCATCGATGGTATACTGCCGGATACGACCTTCAGCCTTCTCCCTCCGCTCTGACAGATCCTCGGAAACAACCTGAGAAACCCTTCTCTCAGAGATTCCGTCCTCCCGCATATCTTCGCCCAGTTCCCGGGAAGTGATAGAACCGTAGCCAAGCTCCGACATAGTTGCGCCCTTAAGAGCAGCCTCAGGATCAGTCATCTCCAGGCCCACATTTATAACCTCAGTATGATAGTGAGCAGCAATCTCATAGAGAGCCTCAGCATTCTCATCGGCGTAACCGGCATCAGGTGCTGTGACCGCCTGATTGGGCAGAAGAGTTATCACACTGCACTTCTCGTACCTGTTCCGTAGGTTATGCAGCAGACTCTCGTAGTAAATGTTAAAAAGCGCAGGTTCATCCGTAAGCCCGAGACTGATGATGCACAGGTCATACTCCTTGTTTCTCGAGTCCGTGATGACCTTGGTGCTTAGAGCCTTTTCCCCGGAACCCTCTCCTGTATAAGCGCCTCTCTGATCCTTTACAGCCCCGGCCTTTGCCAGTGTCTCCGCTGCAGTTCCCAGAGGACATGACATAAGCCTGGACCAGACACTGTAGGCACTGTTCATACCTGACAGGGAAATGTTGTCAAGTTCCACATTAACACCATAAGTAAGCTTCAGACGGGCAGCCAGAAGCTTACTCCAGACATAGGACTTGCTGCCGGCTCCGAAACCGCCCCCGTAGGCGTCACCCAGCACCAGTATCCTCACCGGCAGTTCATCCTCGAGCCGCTGATAGAAGCTGTCATTGAGTTGCTTCCGGACCTTCAGAAGCTGCCTCTCAGTAGTTCTCTTCTGACTCGTGATGTCATAGACCTTGTTGTTTTCACTTCTCGCCCACTCCTGATAAGCCCTGTCATGCAGGCTGTCTATATAAGAAGATATGAGAACGGCTATAGCTATGACTGCACAAACACAGAAAAGCAGAGCCCTCAGTAGTCCGGGATGTATCTCTCCCCTATTGTTTTTAAGTCTTTTATGCATAAAACCTCCAATATATCTACAATTTTAAAATGAGCAATCATCACTTTGAACACCGAATATGTCAAAAACCTATTCTTTGCAGATGCTTAAGAATGTAATATGATTATATAAGTGTCATAAGTCTTCCTCCACTTGTGCTTGCACAAAAGTGGAGGATAGACTTCATGACACGCCCCACATGGAGCACGAAAGGACGATTTATCGGCCTGAGAGTGCGGAATGTGGGAGGAACGCGGGAGCGCATAGCGCGAAGCGGTCCGATATCGACTTTTGACACTCACATCATATTATATCTATAAACTGAAGGGGAAAACATGAAACAAGAACGACGACACAGAAAACAGAAACCCTTGAGGGACCGGCCGATAGCCCTCCGTATATTTGTGGGAGTAGTGGCTCTGGCCCTTGTATTTGGCGGGATCTGGCTCATAAACCTGTACAAGATACGTAAAACCGTAGAGGCTGCCAATGCTCAGTACCACAGCACCTATGGCGCCGCGGAGGAGAGTACGGTCTCGGAGGAGCAGATGAACCGGCAGCTCCAGGCAGCAGGTCTCACCATGGATGATGATGGTAATATCTCCATGCCCGGTGTAGACATGGACGCGATGCTCAAGATGATGGAATCCATGGGCATGAAGGCAGGCTTCGATGAGTCAAGCCTCGACCCGGACAGCGTACCGGAGATCGAAAGCACGAGATCCGAAGACGGCACAGTGACCTACAGAGTGAACGGCACTGAGATCTCAGACCGTCCGCACCTCTTTAACTTCAAGGAAGTGGTCTATAATGGAGTACACTACAAGAGAAACACCGCCGTAAAAGCCTGGCTCATCCTCGGCGTAGACAACAAGGGGTCACTGCAGATAGACAGAGATATATCGGAGATAGGACTCTCTGACGGTATATTTCTGGTGGCAGAGGATACCTCCAAGAACAAGGTTCACATCATACAGATACCTAGAGACACCATGACCACCATCACAGTGACAGACGATAATTCCGACCCTATAGGTGAGAGAGTAGACCACATCACCAGAGCCTGGATGTACGGAGACAATCACGCAAAGTCCGGAAAGTATGCCATGGACGCAGTATCCGGAGTCATGGGAGGACTGCCGATAAACGGATATATGGCAGGCTCCATCGACGTTATAAAGCTGCTTAATGACTATATAGGCGGCGTAGAAGTCACTGTGGAGGAGGACGGTCTCGAGAAAGCAGACCCTGCCTTTATAAAAGGAGAAACAGTTCTTCTGGAAGGAGATATGGCAGAAAAGTACCTGAGAGCGAGAGACAAGAGCATAGACTTTACAGCTATGACACGTATGAACCGTCACCGTCAGTATGCAGTAGCCTTTGAGAACAAACTCCTAAAACTACAGAAAAGAAATTCCGACACTATCCCCGGCATGTTCGACCTCATAGAAGACAACATCATGACAGATATGAGTAAGGGTACATATCTAAAGATCGCCATGGACGTAGCCGTCAAGGACGGAGCCCTGACGGAAAACGACTTCTCTACCTTTGAAGGCAGAAATGTAGTAAACGAAGCAGAACAACTGGATGAATTCTGGCCGGACTATACTCAGGTGGACAAGTTAACACTAGATTATTTTTACAGACAAGTATAGAATGTAATTATCATTATTTTGATTAAATTATACAAAAAAAGAGGGGAATTTAACACACAATTATAGAGTATTGACATATTGGCACTAGGATAACATAATATGTATTGTATAATTAAAAAATATGAGGGGTACTATTGGGAGAGCGGAAGCTGACTAGGTACCTAAGTCATTTTTTTCGGAGGTATAGAAATGAAGAAAAGATTAGTAACATTAGCTTTGGTTCTTGGGCTTGCACTTTCCAGCGTATCAGTTGCAGTGGCTGCCAACTCGACTACCAATGACAGAGGTTCAAGTTCATCATCCAGCAGCTCTAGCAGCTCCAGCGACTCATCCAGCAGTGTTAGCAGCGACACTACAACAGCATATACCAATTCAAGCGGACAGACCTACACCAAGACTGTTTCCAACAGCAACGGTGTAACCTTTACAAGCACCAAGATCGGAAACTTCACAGTAACTGAGGCTGTTCAGTCAACATCTAACGGTGTAACACTCAAGTTCACACAGACAGGTGTTTCTTTCGATCAGAGCATGGGTAGTCCAGTAAACCTCACTATGTTCGTTATGACACAGAACGGCGTTACAGCAGGATGTTTTGTAGACCCTGCAACAGGAAAACCATACGCAACAGGCGCAGATACAATCCTCTATGCTTACAATACAAACGGTGAGCTCGTTGCACATTTCATTGATGCCAACGGATTCTTCTACACAGGAACACGTACAATCAACGGTCAGACTGTAACCTTTAACAGTGAGGGCGTTATGGTTGGTTGATTCCGGCCGTTCCTACATCAGATTGAGTATATAAGTTTCAGTAGTTATAGAAGTATGTTTTGATATAGGAATCTAAAGGCAACCACTGTTATGGCGGTTGCCTTTTGTTTAGTTTTATAAGCCTGAGAAGTCCCGATATAACTGAAAGCACAGAGAAAGAGAGATGTATGTTTGATATACATTCACACATCATATATCACATAGATGACGGCTCGAGAGACATAGAGGAGTCTGTAAAGCTCATAGAGGATGCAGTATCACAGGGCGCGACGGATATCATCGCGACGCCACACTACTACATAGAGTCCCCAACGGATCCCGTGAGGATCAGGGAGAAGCTTTCAGAGATACGGGCTGCGGTCATGGCTGCAGGTATCGACGTCAGACTCTATGAGGGAAATGAGGTTCTCTACTTCGACAGCATGACGGAGAGACTCAAGACCGGAGAGATACTGACGCTTGCAGGCAGCAGATACGTGCTCATAGAGTTCTATCCTCTGGAAAGCTACAGCACTATACGTAAGTGCGTGAGAAATGTGAGAAACTCGGGATACCGTCCGGTGATAGCTCATGCGGAGAGATTCAAGGGACTGAGAGAAAACGGACTCAGGGAAGTCATATCCATGGGGGCTTACATACAGCTCTCAACGGAACCTCTGTCCAGAAGAGGCTTAGGTGCGATTCTGGATGGAGAAACAAAATTTATAAAAGATGCCCTCAAGAACCGGGAAGCGCATTTCCTTGGGACGGATATGCATAGGACAGGCACGAGGCCACCGGTTCTCAAGGATGCTGTCAGATGGGCAGAGAAGCATCTGGACAGCGGGTATGCGAGTCAGATTCTGTATGACAATGCTGAGTGCATACTCAAAGATATAGAGATAGAGAGATGATCTGTCTCATAAGTGCATAAACACAAAAAAGTGAAGGGGAAGTAGTATATGCCGGAAAACAATACTTTACAGCCTAAGAATGTGGTTGCGCTGAAGCCTCAGCAGGATAATGTGATCACTATAGATCTTGTAGAGCTGTTTTTTGAACTTAGAAAACATATCTTGCTTTTGATCATGTCTCTGATCATAGGCGGTGGTTTAGGTTATGCCATCTCCAGGTTCATCCTGGTACCGACCTATACCAGTACATCTATAATCTATGTTATGAGTAAGGAAACTACCCTTACCTCCCTTGCAGATCTCCAGATAGGATCTCAGCTCACCTCCGACTACAAGGTACTGGTTACATCCCGTACCGTTATGGAGGATGTCATCAAGAAGCTCCATATAGAGGGCATGGACTATCTGGATCTCCGTAAGAAGATAACTCTTAACAATCCAAACAACACGAGAATCCTCAATATCTCTGTTTTGGACACAGATCCTAAGAGAGCCAAGGAACTGACGGATGCCATCTCGGAGTGTGCTTCCGACTATATAGCTGACATCATGGAGCAGGACCCGCCCAAGATCATCGAGTACGGTGAGATCCCTCTCCGTAAGACCGGACCGCATACAGGAAGGAATACTCTCATCGGTGCCATGCTTTTCCTCATGGTGGCAGTCGCAGGAGTAACCATAGCCATGGTTACAGATGATACCATCAAAACAGAGGATGATATCGAGAAGTACTTCAATCTCCCGGTTCTCGCCTCCATCCCGGAGAAGGACCCGGATGCGGCCAAGAAGTCAGATCAGTATAACTATGCTTACAGAAATAAAACACACAAGTAAGGAACTGCGACATGATGATCAACAAACATGAAGTTACATTAAAACTTGCTCCGGATGATGATTTCAGATACAGTGAGGCGCTGAGAACACTGAGAACCAATCTGATGTTTTCAGGCTCCAAGATGAGGAACATCCTGATCACATCCACCTCTCCTAACGAGGGAAAGTCCACAACCTCCTTTGAACTTGCGAGAGTTTTTGCAGAGTCCGGAAAGAAAACGCTGTATCTCGACTGCGATATCCGTAAGTCAGAGTTTATATCCGTACATCAGATACAGGGGGAGACAGTGGGATTGTCCCAGATACTCACAGGACAGGTCAGGATAGAGGATAGCTTCTACACAGATCCTCACATGCCGAACCTTGACATGATCTTTGCAGGACCGTACTCACCGAACCCGACAGAGCTTTTTGAGGATGAGATGTGCGATAAACTCTTCCAGTTCATAAAGGAACTTGATTACGATGTGGTGATCCTGGACACGGCTCCTATAGGAACTGTCATCGATGCTGCCATCCTTACGAGATATGCGGACGGTGCAGCTCTCGTTATCGAGTCAGAGGTGACATCGAGACGTCTGTTCCAGAGGGCCAAGGAGCAGCTTGACAAAACAGGAGTCAGATTTCTGGGAGTCATCCTCAACAAGGTCAACATGACCAAGGGCGGATACTATAACAGATACTATAATAAGTACTACAGTAAATATGGCAAGAAATACGGTAAGCAGTATGCGAGATATGCAAAGTACGAGCGCAGCAGTGATGAGAAGTGATGCCGAGAAGGCAACGGACAACAGAATAAGGACATATCACGAGAGACTGTTTATACTCATGTTTTCTGATGCTCTGTGTATCGGACTGTCATTTATGCTGGCGCTCCTGATACGCTTTGACCTCTCTATCGAGAAGATCCCGAGTAGCTATGCCGAAAAGGTACTGATATTTATTCCGGGAGCTGTGATAGTAAGCTTCATCGTCTACTATATCTTCAAGCTCTACCACAGCATATGGAGATTTGCCAGTGTTACGGAGGTTGACAGGATCGTCAAGGCCTACTTGGCTCTTGCGGTTTTGGCGATACTTTACTGCATGGCACGGCCGTATGTGATACCGAGAAGCGTCATCCTCATGGGATATCTCCTCAGCATGTTTTCCTGTGTATGCATCAGATTCAGCTACAGGCTTCTCCGTTACAGCCGTAACAGGGACAGAGCGGGATCAGAGCAGGACGGCATCGACAGGGTTCTCCTCATAGGAGCCGGTCAGGCCTCCGGAGCCATCATCAAGGATCAGCTCCTGAGTGGCAGAAAAGATTTTGTCATCAAAGCTGTCGTAGATGACAATCCGGCTAAGCTTGGAAAGTATCTCGATGGCAAAAAAATTGAGGGCACAAGATACGACATTCCGAGACTTGTAGAGAAGTATGACATAACGAAAATCGTCTTTTCCATACCTACAGCAAGTGCCGGAGAAAAAGCAGATATCCTGAACATCTGCAAGGAAACAGGATGCAAGGTGCAGACAGTTCCCGGCATCGAGCAGTTGGTAAACGGTGAAGTTAGTTTAGCGAAGGTAAGAGATGTAGACGTTACGGATCTCCTGGGCAGAGACGAGGTGCGTGTCAATGTCAAAGAGGTTATAGCGGCAATCGAGGGCAAGGTTGTCATGGTAACAGGCGGCGGTGGTTCTATCGGATCTGAGATATGCCGTCAGGTGGCGGCTGCGAGACCGAAGCAGCTCATCATATTGGACATATATGAGAACAATGCCTACGCCATAGAGCAGGAACTGAAACGCAAGTATCCGACACTTGATCTCGTGACTCTCATAGGCTCTGTGAGAAATGCAGAAAGAATCGAAAGTGTCATCCGTGAGTATCACCCGTATGTCATCTATCATGCGGCAGCACATAAGCATGTGCCTCTCATGGAGCAGAGCCCTAACGAAGCCATCAAGAACAACGTAATGGGAACCTACTATACTGCCAAAGCTGCAGCAGAGAACGGAGTGAGGAGATTCCTGCTCATCTCTACTGACAAGGCAGTTAACCCAACCTCTCTCATGGGCGCCAGCAAGAGAATCTGTGAGATGA
>DGVW01000039.1 GCA_002396005.1 Oribacterium sp. UBA4274 | reverse complement strand
AGTGCCTTGCAGGTATGGCATTCTCAAATGCACTTCTTGGTATCGTTCATTCTATGGCACACAAGACAGGTGCTGCATTTGCTGACTACGGTGCACATATCATCCACGGTGCTGCCAATGCTATGTACCTTCCAAAGGTTATCGCATTCAATGCCAAGGACGAGACAGCTAAGAAGAGATATGGTGTAATTGCTGATTACATGCATCTTGGTGGTTCCAATGATGACGAGAAGGTGGAGCTTCTTATCAAGTATCTCCGTAAGATGAATGATGATATGAATATCCCTCACTGCATCAAGAACTACGGCAAGGATTCATATCCAACAGAGCAGGGCTTCGTACCTGAGGAGGTATTCCTTGAGAGACTTCCTAAGATTGCTGAGCTTGCTATCGGTGATGCATGTACTGGTTCAAACCCTCGTCAGCCGTCACAGGAAGAGATGGAGAAGCTTCTCAAGTGCTGCTATTATGATACAGAGGTTGATTTCTGATAATTGCTGATTTAATTAAACTTTAGAGACATTTCAATTTAACTCCTAATATACAAAAGAGCCGGCGCGAAAGCGTCGGCTCTTTTGCTATACAGAATCGTAAAAACAAAAAGCTTTTGTCTCAGGTAAGAAACGGCAGGAACAGATCTGCAAGTCCAAGGAATATGAAAAAGCCCAGAACATCAGTTGCTGTCGTTACAAATATACTTGAGGCAAGTGCAGGATCGGCATGCAGCTTATCAAGGATAAGAGGAACCAGAAATCCGAATATTCCGGAAACCATAAGATTTCCAATCATTGCAAGGAAAATGATAACTCCAAGAAAAATATTGCCATAAACCAAAGACACTATAATTCCGGTTACAAGTCCTGTGGCTGCACCATCAACTACTCCAAGGAAGATTTCCTTAACAAAGGACTTCCAGTTTTCTTTAAAGTCCACATCTCCGTTGGAAAGCTCTCGTACCATGATGGACATGGTCTGGGTACCGGCATTGCCGCCCATACCGGAAACTATGGTCATAGTTGCGGAAAGGGCAACAACCTGAGCTATAGTGGATTCAAATATCTTGACAGTAAAGGATGCGAGAAAAGCTGTAAGCAGATTGATCAAAAGCCATGGAAGGCGTAAACGTGCCGACTCCCAAAGTGTGGTATCAAGACCTTCCTCTGCTGAAGTTCCTCCCAGGTGAGCGATATCCTCATCATGCTCTTCATTGATGACATCGATGATATCATCGACAGTGATAATTCCCAGTATAGAACCCTTACTGGAAACTACCGGAATAGCCTGAAGATCGTACTTGGAAACAACCTGGGCAACCTCCTCCTGATCAACTTCCGGTTCAACCGAGACAACCTGATCATCCATGATATCGATGAGCTTGGTATTTCTCGGTGAGCTCAGCAGGTCTCTCAGGTCCACAGTTCCGACCAGTTTTTTCTGTCTGTCCTCATCTGTAACATATATAGTTTCGATAACTTCTGTTTTTGGACCGATATCTCTGATCGTATCCAAGGCCTCCGCACAGGTACGATCTTCTCTCAAAGCGATGTACTCTGTAGTCATGATACCACCTGCACTGTCATCAGGATACTGCAGGAGAGTATGAATGATCTTACGGTCCCCGGACTTCATACGATTGAGAAGTCTCTTTCTACGGGCAATCTCCATCTCGCCAAGGATATCTACTATATCATCCTTGGACATATCCTCAAACATCTTCAGAAGAGTATCATCAGAAAGATGATCACCGATACGCTGACGGGTATCATCGTCAGCTTCCTCCATGATTTCGGTCAGCTGTTCAGTATTGAGGAATTCAGGCAGTTTTTCGATATCCTCGTCATCGAGATCATCAATCTCTTCAACGAAGTCCGCGGTCTGCATGTCCTCGTAGTACTCACTGATGTCTTTTTTGTTACCTTCATCAATGAGGTCTTCAAGCTCATCCTCATCCTGGTCTTCATCATCAGGATCTCTGGACTCGTCAAAGTCATCCATATCTGTGTGAATGAGATTTCGATCTTCATTATCCTTTTTGTTTTCATCCGGGATGGATTCAAAAAGATCAGTGAGGTTTGGCCTCGATTCTTCAGGGATCTCAGGCTCATCATCCTCTATCTGAGCTTCTGCCTGAGCCCTTAAAATGGCTCGTCTTTCTTCATTGCAAGAAACAGGCTTACCCGCTTCTGTTGTTTCCTGATCTAAAACAAGGTTTTGATCTTGCTCCTTCAGTTCATCCATGGCGCACCTCCTGTCTTAATTTTAGAAAAAACTATTCGGATTTTTTCAAGAAAATATATTGTAAAACGAAATTAAAAATACTTCAACTTGTTTTGATTTTACACTGTAATACTTGTTTTGATTTTTCCATAACACCGTATCCCGACTTAAGTAACAGTTCTGTCGATATCGTATCCGGCTATAAGCAATTGTCTATCGTAATTGCCAATTTTTTATGTTAACTACATTATCATATACATTTTAGAAATTTTATAGTTAAATTCCAACTGTATTTTAAAAATAAGTAACTTTTTTTCGATATTAAAATCAGCCTTTTGTGTAAGTTGCATTTATATCTGGCATAACCGGACGTAAATGCTTTGGTTTATGTATACAGTGTATACATGTTTTTATTGGGCTTTTCGTGAAAAAAGTCACATGATTGTTAAAAATTTATTGTTCATAAAGTGCAAAATGTTTATAATGGTAGTTAATTGCAAGTGGAATTAAGTTGTGGAGGCTTAATCTGCATATTGCAAACAAGAAAAACAACATGGAGGAGATCATGTACGAAATAACAAAAGTTGAGCATTTGGTTGATAAGGACTGGCTCATGGTCGTAAAAGCACCTTTTGTTGCCAAAAAGTGTGAACCTGGCCAGTTTATGATTGCAAAACTCGGTGAGCTTGGAGAGAGAATCCCTTTCACCATCGCCGATTATGACAGAGAAGAAGAGACTATTACTATCGTTTTCCAGGTAGTAGGTGCCTCAACAGAGAAGATGAGCCAGTTAAAAGCCGGTGATTGCTTCACAGATATCGTTGGACCTCTCGGCAATCCTTCAGAGATGGTCAATACACCGATTGATGAGCTTAAAAAGCAGTCATTCATCTTTATTGCAGGTGGTGTTGGTGCAGCTCCTGTATATCCTCAGGTCAAGTGGCTTCATGAACATGGTATCGAGGCTGATGTCATCCTCGGTGCAAGAAGCAAGGATCTCCTGATTATGGAAGAGGATCTTCGTAAGGTATCTGCCAATGTCTATGTATGTACAGATGATGGTTCATACGGTGAGAAGGGTGTTGTAACTGATATTCTTAAAAAGCTTGTTAATGAGCAGGGCAAAAAGTATACACAGTGTATTGCTATCGGTCCTGTTATCATGATGAAGTTTGCCTGCCTTACAACCAAGGATCTCGGCATTCCGACAATAGTATCCATGAACCCGATAATGATCGACGGAACAGGAATGTGCGGCGCATGCAGACTCGTTGTTGGTGACGCAGTTAAGTTTGCCTGCGTAGACGGACCTGAGTTCGACGGACACCTTGTAGATTTTGATCTCGCTATGAAGCGTCAGAGACAGTACAAGGATGAAGAAGGAAGAGCTATGCTTGCTCTGCAGGAGGGTGCAACACACTCCGGTGGATGCGAGGCAGATAAGTGATCGGGAGGCACAGTGATGAATAAATCTATGACAAGAGTTCCTGTTCGTGAGCAGGAGCCAAAGGTTAGAGCAACAAACTTCGATGAGGTTTGTCTTGGATACAATGATGAAGAAGCCGTTCTTGAGGCTGAGAGATGCTTAAACTGTAAGAATCCTCTCTGTATGCAGGGATGTCCGGTATCTATCCATATCCCTGACTTCATCACAAAGGTCAAGGAAGGAGATATCGCAGGGGCTGCTGATGTTATTGCATTGTCATCTGCACTTCCTGCAGTTTGCGGACGTGTTTGCCCACAGGAAACTCAGTGTGAGGGTAAGTGCGTCAGAGGCATCAAGGGCGAACCTGTTTCTATCGGTAAGCTTGAGAGATACGTTGCCGACTGGGCACGAGAGCATGATTATGTTGCTGCCAAGGCAGGCGAGCCAAACGGCAAGAAGGTTGCTGTCATCGGATCAGGTCCTTCTGGTCTTACATGTGCCGGCGACCTTGCCAAGCTTGGCTATGATGTAACTATCTTTGAGGCATTTCATCAGGCCGGCGGAGTTCTTGTTTACGGTATCCCTGAGTTCCGTCTTCC
>DGVW01000082.1:20063-22753 GCA_002396005.1 Oribacterium sp. UBA4274 | reverse complement strand
TACCTTCAACTACATCAAGCTCTGTCTGCATAGTCTTGGACTCTTCAACAGTGATAACACCATCCTTTGAAACCTTCTCCATAGCATCGGCAACCATCTCACCAACCTGCTCATTTCCGGCTGAAATTCCGGCAACCTTGGCAATCTGATCCTTGCCCTTAACCTTTGAAGACTGAGCCTTGATTGACTCTACAGCAGCCTTAACTGCCTTGTGGATACCCTTACGAAGGATGATTGGGTTAGCACCTGCCTCGATGTTCTTCATGCCTTCCTTAACGATAGCCTGTGCAAGAACTGTAGCAGTTGTTGTACCATCACCGGCAACATCGTTTGTCTTGGAAGCAACCTCACGAACGAGCTGAGCACCCATGTTCTCATATGGATCCTTGAGATCAATCTCCTTTGCGATTGAAACACCATCGTTTGTGATGAGTGGTGCACCGTAGCTCTTATCAAGAACTACATTTCTTCCCTTAGGTCCGAGTGTAACCTTAACTGTATTTGCAACCTGATCAACGCCGGCCTCAAGAGCTTTTCTTGCTTCAACGCCGTACTTAATTTCCTTTGCCATTTTGAATTCCTCCTAAACGTCTCTGCCGTATATCAATTACTTCTCTACTACTGCGAGAATGTCATTCTGCTTAACAACTGTATACTTATGTCCGTCAATCTCAACCTCAGAACCTGCATACTTTGAGAAAAGAACATGATCTCCAACCTTAACCTGCATTGTGATGTCCTTGCCATCAACAACTCCACCAGGACCAACTGCGATAACTACTGCCTGACCCGGCTTCTCCTTATCGTTCTGTCCAGGAAGAACGATACCGCTTGCTGTTGTCTCTTCCATCTTCTCTTTCTCAAGAACAACTCTGTCAAATAATGGAACTAACTTCATCTGATTGACCTCCTAAATTACTTTCTTTTGGGTTTTGTATGTCGGGTTTTACTTATACTTAATTCTGCCTGTATGTACGAAAACCCTTATGGGCTCAGGACTCACATATGATGGTCCGCCGCCGAACTTTCATTACCTTCGTGCTATAGATAAATAACTCTTATCTCTAACAACAAATCGTATTATAAAACTCATTATTAGCAACGTCAAGCGTCGAGTGCTAACAATTTTAAAATTTCACATTTACTTCACAAAAAAACCTCTCTTCAAATAAAAACCGGCCATACTTTCCATGCTTCAGAAGTATGACCGATCTTTACGTTCAGACTATTTACTCTTATTATGAATTTGATATGAATTGAAGCAAAACCCCATTAACTCACAAAAAATTTTCATATCACTTTTATATATTCTGCACATGAACCAATATTAAGGGATTATAAATTATCGTTAGTTTCCCTCTGCTTCCCTGCAATTACCGGAATATCATTTTCAGAACTTCCCCTTCTTCCTGTACCATTTATAGAAGCCGATGCAGATCAGAGCGCTGAGAAGCGAGCCTGCGGGAGCCGCAAGTCCCATGGCATAAAGCGAATCAGGGCTCAGCTCTGTGGCGAGCCATGCTCCCGGAATACGAACCAGAAGCACAGATAAAAGGTTATGTATGAAACTCAGTATGGAGACATTGCATGCACTGAAATATCCGGAAAACGGAAAATGCACTCCCGCCACGATGCAGTCCAACACATAGGTCCGCATGTACTGAACCGAAAGCTCACGTACAACAGGGTCTGATGTAAACATTGAAAAAACCGGCCCTGAAATGAACTGAAAAAGTACCGCAAATATCAGTCCGATTCCGGCAGACATCATGACACCGTATTTCAGAGTCTGACGGGCTCTCGCCCTGTCTCCCGCTCCTATGGACTGGGCAGCGATGGTGGATACTGTGGAAAGCATGCTGGATGGCACCAGGAAAAGAAAACTGATGGTTTTCTCCACTATTCCTACAGCCGCCGAGATATCCACGCCTCTTCTGTTTGCGATTACAGTTATAACCAGAAATCCAATCTGGACGAATCCGTCCTGACAGGCGATGGGGATGCCGACCCCCAGTATCTTTTCCAGCACATTTCTGTCAAGCAGGAAGTCAGCCTTATGGACAACAAAGAGCTTTTTCTTCACTATGGCAAGGAGGGCAATGACTACACTTACTCCCTGAGCCAGTACTGTACCGAAGGCTGCTCCGGATGCTCCCAGTCTCATGGGTCCCATGAAAATGAGATCAAGAACTATATTCACAAAGCAGGCCATGGCGATGATCATCAGAGGACTCCTTGAATCCCCCATACCTCTGAAAACGGAGCTCAGTATGTTGTAGGCTACGATAAACGGTATCCCGGCGAAGCAGATGGTGAGATAACTGACGGTTCCCGGCACCGCCTCAACCGGTGTGGAAAGAACCGAAACTATGGGGCGGATGGTCATAAGTAGTATCACCGTAACTGCCATTGTAGCTCCTGTAAAAAGCGTCACGGTATTTCCGATGGTACGGCTCACTTTTCTCTCATCCTCCGCACCGACAAACTGTCCTATCATAACCGTTGAACCCATGGCTAGACCAACCAGCATCACAGTAACCATGTGCATGACCTGAGAGCCGATGGACACAGCGGATATAACATCTGCCCCGTTGAACCTCCCTGCTATCAGAAGATCCGCAAGACCATACAGTGTCTGCAAAAAATAACTCAGAAGATACGGCAGCGAGAACCATATCATATTGTGAAGA
>DGVW01000082.1:18050-20011 GCA_002396005.1 Oribacterium sp. UBA4274 | reverse complement strand
GAAGAAGGTTTCCCTTTGAAAGATTGTGTTGTGCCATGATGTCCTCCCCTGCTTTGCGATAATAAAAAAGCGTCTGTTCCAGGATATTTTAAGGAACAAACGCTTTTTTATCAATGCTGTTTTATCTTTCCGGCAGACTTCTTTATGTAAAATACTACTGAAGCAACCAGTGCGATAACGCCCAAAGCCGCAGTCACGATAGTGCCATAAGGCAAAGTTTTTTTGGTGATAGTTATATCCAGTTTACTCTCTCCGGTAACGAACACAAGGTAGTCACCGAAATCCTCTGTTTCCACGGCCTGTCCGTTTACGGTAAAGCTGTAATTCTTCCACTCCGGCTTATGAACGCGGACCTTTCGCTCTGTAAGTCCGTCATCAGGGATTTCAATCACATAGTGGTTTTCCTCCGGCATGGTGAAGCCCAGTGTATCATCCTCCATAAACTGACCATCAACCATAAGCACAGGCTTATTGCTGTCGTGATAGTTTTCCGGAGCATCAAGCATAGCCACCGGCAGGTAGTAGGAAGCCTTTACAACGAGGTCGTCATCGATAACTGTATCCATCGGCTGATCCCACTGTATAAAGAAGCCCTCCTTCTGTTCCGCTTCCGGGAATGCAACATCCTGCAGCACTGTGCCCGGTTTCACCTCATGCATCCCCAGGAGTCTGTCGCCCATCATGAACTTTACAAGTAAAGTATCAAGCGGTGTGGCCGACTCTTCAGCCATTCCGGCATAATCTATGTTATCGATTGCGCCATAGTTTCCGCCATAATAAACATTACCCTGCAGTGCATCCGCATCGAGTTTTTCAACCTTTCCGGCTATAGAACCTGCATACTCTTCCTCTCCGAGGATAGTCACAGCTGCGCTGTTTCCTGTCAGAGTTGTGCCGTAGCCGCTGATGCCGCCGACATTTTTCTGACCAGTAACGCGGCATCTTGCAGTGTTGTTGTTCAGGGTTCCATTGGAGAAACCTGCGATTCCGCCGATGAAACGTCCATTCTCAGCGTCAACATCACCGGTGTTTTTATTACCGGAAAGATAACCTATCTCCATCTTACCGGAGATTCCGCCTGCATAGTCGCCCCGGCCCTCGACTCTTGCCATATTCTCTGAATCAAGAATCACAGCTGATACGCCGAAGCTGTAGTCAAGAGAACGATCATTGGTTCTGAGTATATCCTTGTCAGGATCCAGGTCATACTCTATACCGATGGTACCTGCAATTCCGCCGACTCCCTTATCACCTGAGACGATTCCTTCATTACGGCACGCAGAGATTCTTGAAGTAGAATTCTCATAAGCAGAAGCATCCTCAAAGATGCCGCCATCATCTGCGATACTGTTGAGCCTGTCACGTTCATTTCTGAGAAGGTCAGTCATGCTGTTGAAACGCGTATTGATGGCGCTGAGATTTTCAAGCACTTCTGTACTGTCATCACGTCCAAATGCACTCAGGCTGTCAAGCTGTGCAGAAAGGCTGTCAAGCTGTGCGTAAAGATTGTCTCCGGCTGCACGTACTGCAGGATTGCTTTCTATGTGAATGTTTACATTATTTGAAACATCCGAAAGCGTTCCGCCTATGGATGAACTGAACTTTGAAAGCCCGGTAGTTGCCTTATCCATATCATCCATGGAATCCAGGATATTGCTGACAGAAGCATTGAGCGCCTTGTCCCTGCGGGCTGCCTCAGTCTGCACAGCACCGGAAGCTATCAGGTCTCTCTGATTTCTAAGTCCTTCGAGCATGGTTCGCATAGCACGCGCATCCCCTGCCAACCGGTTTATATGAGAAAAACCATCCTCCACTCTCGCCTGTCTCTGTTCCGGCACCTGCGGCAAAAGACGATTTTCTGCCTCATCGACAAAGGCACTGCTGTAATTGAGATCCTCACGAAGCTGGTTGTTCTGAGCGATCAAAGCATTTTTTTCTGCATCTGTCATTGAAAATGCATA
>DGVW01000082.1:0-17940 GCA_002396005.1 Oribacterium sp. UBA4274 | reverse complement strand
TCCAGACTGTCATCCATATAGCTCATGTCATCACCTATGTCTCCGGTGGCATCAAGTATGGTCTGTGTACTTGAATTTATAGTTTCTGAAAGTTCATCAAAACGCTCCAGTGATGCATTGTAGATCGTATTGGTGGAGTTCTTCACATCTGTGAGTGTCTTGGAAATACCGTTCAACCTGGCATATGTGCTGTCAGTTATTCCTTGTGTAGTATTTAATGTATCAGTCACAAGAACATTGATCTGGTCAATTTCATCTGACATCGAGGAAAGTACGTCCTTTGAGAAATTGAGAGTTATCTCCGGCTGCTGCTGTCCGGCGATACCACCGGTATCTTTACGGCCATAGACAGTTCCCTTGTTTACCGAATCTTCGATGGAACCGCCGTTCCGTCCTGTGATACCACCGGTGTTGTAACCGAGATGCATGTAGCCTGTAGTTCCTGTAGTCTCACAACTCTTTATAGTACCGGTACGAAGATTGTATCCAGCGATTCCTCCGGTATCTATCCTCGTTTTAAAATTCTCTACATTATTCAATGAACGGGTTATCAGGATGTTCTCAAGGATATCCTTGATGTCCTCAGTGGACACTCCCGCTTCCCTGACAGAGGTATTGACTCTGGCGGCACTCTTACAGTCCTCGATGAGTCCTGCGTTTCTGCCTGCGATGCCGCCGGTGGCATTGTCACCTTCCAGAGTACCGTAAACCTGACAGGATCTGACAACACCGGTCTCACCGTTCAATGCTGCAAGTATGCCTGTCGTGGTTTTTCCGCTCACATCACTGTTTACTGTGACCCCTTCAACAAGGCCATAATTTTCCGATACAAAAGCTGCGGTTTCATCACGTTCTGATTCGGTCACTGATGAAAATGTAAGTCCCTGAACAGCTCCCTTAGATCCGATCGTTCTGAACATAGGATGCTCGGATTTAACATTGGTGATCTTGTGATCATTTCCCTGAAAAGTTCCGTTGAAGTAGGAAATGGTCGGAAAATATCTCTCTGATGAGAAATCAAGATCAGTATTCAGGTTTACCGTCATACCATCGGACCAGACATTGGCACGACACTTTCTGGCAAAACTTTTATAGTCTTCCAGGGAATTGATATCAAATGTATGGGATGCATCCGTCTCAGCCGCGAAGGTCATACCGGATGTCATCACTGAGGCAGCCAGCACCAGACTCAGGGCTGCCTTTGCAAGATGTTTACTTATTCTCTTCATGCTCAAGATACTCCTCGATATTCTGTCCTTCATTGTCTGCAAGTTTCTGTATATCTCCGGAAATGATGGAAGCTCTCACATCACCACGTACGATACCATGAACCGTACCGATGATCTGACCGTCGATATGTCCTGTGATTCGTCCGTCAACTCTGATGATTCCACTTTCAGCTCTTGCCCTGATAGGTCTCGCAACAGAGAACTTGGTCTTGGCGATGACCTTGTCACCAAGAAGCAGTATCTGGGGCAGAACAAACAGAACCAAAAACATGGAAAGTAGTGTTCCTCGTCCCAGACTCTGTCCGATACCTGCGATGGCTCCGTCAGATGTCAGGAATCCGATAACTGTTCCGGCGATAGCAAGGATAGAACCCGATGTAATGATGGTCGGGAATGCAAAATTTACTGTTTCAATGATGGCGTCCTTACGTCCCATGGTCTTTCTGTTTTCGTCATAACGGGAACCGATAACGATGGCATAGTCGATATTGGCACCCATCTGAATTGATGAAACGATAAGGTAACTTATGAAGAACAGGTTCTCTTTCATGACAGCCGGGAAGGAGAAGTTGATAAATATCGATCCCTCGATGACCATGATAAGAAGTATAGGCATACCGACTGACTTGAATGTAAAGAGCAGGATCACAAGTACGAACAAAAGTGAAACTACTGAAACCACAATATTATCCGTCTCGAACTGGCTGCCCAGATCCATCTCTGAGGTGGACTCACCAACTACATACACATGAAGATCCGGATTTTCATCCATCTCCTCTTCAAAGATAGGATCGATCTTCTTGTGAAGACCTCTCAGGAAACTGAAGGTCTCCGCACTCTCTTCAGGAAGGTTCAGGTACACAAGCATGCGCTCATAGGTATCTCCCCGGAGCTGCTTTTTGGCCATCACAAGCTTGTCATAGGTATCGTCAATGTCCGCGCGGTCATCCGCGTCAAGATCCACATAGCCCTCATCTATCTTGTCATGAAGGAACATGAACACATCGAGGAACGGAATCTTGTACTTGTCGATACCGCCTATGATATGACCATACTCATCTTTGTCTGAAGCGTACATGCTATACACCATGGCCGCCGCGTCATAGTCTACTTCCGCCATCTCGGAGAACTGTCTCGGTGTCAGCGGCTGTGAAACCATATAGCCGCCCTTGGCTTCCGTATTGGACAGAGAAGTTACGCTCTTTACTTCCGGCATGGCTTCCAGTGACGCCGCAAGGCGGGAAACCTTGTAGTAGTCATGGCTCGGAACATTGATAGCGATCATGTTGCTGCTGCCGAAGGTGTCCCTGATCATATCCTCTGTGATCTGGGACGCACTTCTGATTGGTGTCTTCAGGTTGGAGTAGCCGTATACATATGGGCACTTTGAAGAAATAAAATATCCTATCACGATGACCACAAGGAAAACCGGCGGGATAAATGCCTTGGTCGCATAGGCAAATCTTCCGACAAAAGGTATCTTCGGCACCAGATTTTTGTGTTTTGTTTTGAGCATTACATCTGAAAACAGCACAAGAAGACCCGGCATCAGGGTAAATACCGCAGAAAGACTGATGATGATTGATTTAGTAAGGGTCAGTCCCAAGTCTCTACCCAGTCCAAAGCCCATGAACAAAAGAGCCAGAAGGCCGGAAATAGTTGTCAGCGAGCTTGCAGAGATTTCCGGAATCGAATGGCTGAGCGCAACGATAACCGCATCACGTGTATCATAAAAGGCTCTCTGCTCCTTGAAGTGATTACAGAAAATGATGGCATAGTCGATGGACAGCGCCAGCTGCAGTACGATAGCTACAGAGTCAGAAACGAAGGAAATGGTTCCCATCATATAGTTCGTTCCTTTATTGATCAATGCTGCAGCACAGAAAGTAAGAAGAAGTACCGGCACTTCGCCGAAAGTCTCCGAGGTCAGGATCAGTACCAGAACTACTACAGCCGCAACTATCACGATGATAAGCTTCATCTCTTCTTCGATTGCTTCTGCCTGCATATCACCAAGTGTTGTCGAGATATGAAGATCATAGGAACCAAGTGACTCTTTCAGCGTATCAAGAGATTCAAGGCACCGTTCATCATCTTCGGAATACTTGAAAGTGACTTCAAAAAGCGCCGAAGAATCATTGTAATGCTCACGAATCTCCTCTATGGTGAGTTCCTCGTCTTCCCCGGCCACTTCACCGGATGCAGGATTCAGATAATCAGGAAGAAACCCTGTTTCAAATACTCCCGGTACCTCTTTGATAGTATCTCGCACAGTAAATGCCTCTCTGAGAGATATATTGGATACCATCACTTTGGCCGAGCCGAAGGTGGTGTACTCCTCTTCCATCAAATTCATAGCCTGTCTCGTTTCAGTATCTTCACTGAGATAGGCTGAAAGATCATTTTCTACTGAAACCCAGTTTTGAGCGAAAAAGGAAAAGATCAGAAGGATGGAATAAATGAGAAAAAACAGATTTCGTTTATCTACGATAAACGAACAAATGGCTACCAGCGGGGATTGTTTATTTTCCATAGCAGGCACTCTCTTTCGTTTAGATTATAATCAACATTATATCTTATTGTCGACTGAGAAAAAAGATGATCACATCTATTCCCACAAACAAATCAAGCGATGGTTATATCACTTTTTGTAACATAACCATCGCTTTTTACATTTTCATGACATAGCTGTCTCTGATTTTTTAACTTCAACTGAACAGCAGCCTGAAGGCTTCCATCTCCGCGTCTTGGGGTGAAGAACCGCTGTCCTCAAAGTGGTTGACTGCATTCTGCACCTTCTGGTAGTCGTTCGGAACTATCTTCTTGAAAGATGGCAGATATCTGTCAAAGTTTTCGAGGATTTCTCTGCCATGCTTTGAGTTTGTTTCCAAAACATAATCCTTGAGTATCGCTTTAAGCTCTTTAATATCATATCTTTCTGTAACTTCATGAAGCTGTACCATATCCTTGTTTAGCTTCAGATACAATGAATGGTCCTCATCCAGCACGTAAGCTATGCCGCCTGACATTCCGGCTGCGAAGTTCTTGCCGGTATGTCCGAGTATCACAGCCCTTCCTCCCGTCATGTACTCAAGACCATGGTCTCCGCATCCCTCTGCCACCGCAACAGCGCCGGAATTTCTCACGCAGAAACGTTCACCTGCCACGCCTTCTACATAACACTTTCCTCCTGTTGCACCGTAAAGAGCAACATTTCCGACTATTATGTTATCCTCGGCGCGGAATCTGCTGCCTTTTCCTGGTGTCAGGATAAGCTTTCCTCCACTCAGTCCCTTTCCGAAGCCGTCATTTGCATCACCATAAAGCCTTATAGTGAGCCCCTTCGGGATAAAGGCGCCGAAAGATTGTCCGCCTCCCCCATAAGCTTCAACCACAAAGGTATCATCCTGAAGCTCCTGGGTTTTGGCACCCATCCAGTACTTATCCGTCACCTCAGAACCGAGTATGGTGCCGAAGGTACGATTGGTGCTTGATACTTTTACCTTCTCCTCATGATGCTCGCCCTTTTCCATGGCTTTCCTGAATTTTGGCAGAAGCACCTCTTCATCCAATGTCTTTTCCAGATGGAAATCATACACATGCTCCGGATCAAAGTGACGGACATTCTCAGGAAGGCTGGCAAATTCCGGATTCAGAATGCCTGACAGATCTACCTTGGCTGCCCGGTCAGTAACATTGGCACGCTCCTCAGAAACAGAGAGACAATCTGTACGTCCCACCATCTCCTGCACTGTTCTGAAGCCAAGCTCTGCCATGATCTCACGAAGCTCCGAAGCAACAAATTTCATGAAATTCATAACATATTCCGGCTTGCCTCTGAACTTTTCACGAAGCTTCTCATTCTGTGTGGCAACGCCAAACGGACAGGTGTTCTTGTGGCATACTCTCATCATCATGCATCCAAGACTCACAAGTGCAGTTGTGGCAAAGCCGTACTCCTCTGCTCCGAGAAGTGCAGCAATGGCCACATCCCATCCTGTCATGAGCTTACCGTCAGTTTCAAGCATCACCCTGTTACGGAGTCCGTTTCTTATGAGTGTCTGGTGGGCCTCAGCTATACCGAGCTCCCATGGAAGTCCTGCATGATGGATCGAGGTCATCGGTGCAGCACCGGTTCCTCCGTCATAACCGGAAATGAGTATGACCTGAGCGCCGGCCTTGGCAACACCGCAGGCGATGGTACCGACTCCGTTTTCGGAAACAAGCTTCACTGAAATACGTGCACGGCGATTGGCATTCTTGAGATCATATATAAGCTGTGCCAGATCCTCGATACTGTATATATCATGATGAGGCGGCGGTGAGATCAATGAAACGCCCGGAGTTGAAAATCTGGTTTTGGCGATCCAAGGGTATACCTTCTTGCCCGGAAGATGGCCGCCTTCACCCGGCTTCGCACCTTGCGCCATCTTGATCTGGATCTCCGCAGCAGAATTAAGGTAAGAACCTGTCACACCAAAACGTCCCGAAGCCACCTGTTTGATGGCAGAGTTTCTCTCCGTACCGTATCTTGCAGGATCCTCTCCGCCTTCTCCGGAGTTGGATTTTCCCCCCAGACGATTCATGGCGATAGCCATGGCTTCATGTGCCTCGAGAGAAATAGAACCATAGGACATGGCTCCGGTTTTGAATCTTTTTACTATAGACTCAACAGGCTCAACTTCACTCAGAGGTACCGGCTTGTTTTTCGGCACAAACTTCATGATAGCTCTCAGCGTATGAGGCACCGGAGTGTCATTAACTATGTTGCTGTACTCCTTGAACAGCTTATAGTCTCCCTTCTGCACAGCCTGCTGCAGCGCCTTTACAGTCTTCGGCGTATATAGATGCTCCTCTGTGTCGCGTCCATGGCAGAAAAGTGCCATTCTGGTTTTCTCATCCATGACCTTCCCCTGTTTTCCGGCGGCAGCCGACGGGATCTTACTGTTCTTAAGTGAAGGCACTTCATAGTACATGGATTCACTCTGCTCGTTACTTGCGATGCCAAGAGGATCAAAAGCCAGTTCATGTCTCAGGTTCACACTTTCGGACACATCATCGATTCCGATACCGCCTACCCTTGAGACGATGCCGGTAAAGTATTTATCTGTAAACTCCCGACTGAGACCTATAGCTTCAAAAATCTTGGCAGACTGATAGGACTGAATAGTGGAAATTCCCATCTTGGCAGCAATCTTCACTATGCCGCCCATGACTGCCTTGTTATAGTCCTCGATTGCCGTATGAGTGTCTTTATCCAAAAATCCTTCGTCGATGATCTCTGCTATGCATTCATGGGCAAGGTACGGGTTGATGGCTCGGACACCAAAACCAAGTATAGCCGCAAACTGATGTACATCCCTCGACTCTGCCGATTCAAGAATCAGTGATACAGCGGTACGCTTCTTGGTGAGGACGAGATGCTGCTCCACGGCGCTCACCGCAAGAAGTGACGGTATAGCCACGTGATTCTCATCAACTCCCCTGTCACTCAATATGATAATGTTATAGCCTCGCTGATATGCACGATCCACTGCAATTTCCAGCTGCTGGATTGCCTTTTCAAGGGAAGTGTTCTGATAATACAAAAGTGATACAACCGCTGTCCTGAATCCAGGAGCATTGAGCTCTTTTATCTTCAGAAGTTCAACCCCCGTAAGTATAGGATTGGATATCTCGAGAACCCGGCAGTTTTCAGCTTTCTCCTGCAGGAGATTTCCATCAGAACCGAGATAAACGGTTGTATCTGTTACGATTTTTTCTCTGAGAGAATCGATTGGCGGATTGGTAACCTGAGCAAAAAGCTGCTTGAAGTAACAGAATAGTGGCTGATGGTTCTTATCAAAAACCGCAAGCGGTGTATCATGTCCCATGGAATGAGTATCCTCAACTCCGTTCTGGGCCATCGGAAGGATGATGGATTTCACATCCTCATTTGTGTATCCAAATGCCTTATAGAGTTTACTCCTCAGCTCCTTACTGTGAGTTGCCACTTTGTGATTAGGAATCTTGAGTTCTTCCAGATGCAGAAGATTTCTGTCCAGCCATTCTCCGAAAGGCGCAGAGGTGGCATATTGTCTTTTTACCTCATCATCAGAGATGATCCTCTTCTCCTTTGTATCCACCAGAAGCATGCGTCCCGGCTGAAGACGAGACTTCTCAACGATATGTTTCGGATCAATGTCAAGAACCCCCACCTCTGATGCAAGGATGAGTCTGTTGTCGTCGGTAATGTAATATCTCGATGGTCTCAGTCCGTTTCTGTCGAGAGTCGCTCCCACTATATCACCATCTGAAAAGATGATGGCTGCAGGTCCGTCCCATGGCTCCATCATAGTCGCATAATAATGATAGAAATCCTTCTTCTCCTGATCCATAAAACGGTTATGCTTCCACGGCTCCGGAATAGTTACAGACATGGCAAGGGGAAGTTCCATACCGTTCATATACATAAACTCTAGAGTGTTGTCCAGCATGGCAGAATCCGAACCGTTTCTCTCAACAACCGGGAATATCTTCTCAACTTCCTTTTCAAGGAACGGACTCTGCATGGTTTCTTCTCTCGCAAGCATTCTGTCGATATTGCCGCGGATGGTATTGATCTCTCCATTATGGGCAAGCATACGGTACGGATGGGCGCGGTCCCAGCTTGGTGTGGTGTTAGTGGAGAAACGTGAATGTACGATGGCGATGGCAGTCTTATAGTCTGCATCTCTCAGGTCGTCGTAAAAAGCTCTCAGCTGACTCACCAGAAACATGCCCTTGTAAACTATAGTTCTTGAACTCATGGAGCATATATAGGTATCCTCCGATGACTGTTCAAATTCTCTTCTGAGTACATATAAACGTCTATCGAAATCTATGCCCTTCAAAAGATTTTCAGGACGCGCGAGGAAGCACTGCTCTATGCGGGGCATACAGTCCAGAGCCACCTTTCCGAGAATCTCCGGGTGTGTCGGAACCTCTCTCCAGCCAAGTACACTTACACCATTTTTCTCGGCAATGACCTCAAACATCTTCTTGGCAAACATGCGCTTTCTTTCATCTTCCGGGAAGAAAAACATGCCTACTCCGTAATCTCTTTCATCTTTGATGCTGATGCCCGATTTTTTGGCTGCTTTCTTGAAAAAATCATGACTTATCTGCAGAAGTATACCTACACCGTCACCGACTTTGCCTGACGCATCCTTTCCTGCACGATGCTCAAGTTTCTCCACGATATGAAGTGCATCATCCAGAACCTTATTGTCCCTGGTGCCATCTATATTTACAACGGTACCTATACCGCAGGCATCATGCGCTGTGTCCTCTATAATCCCTGACTGTGCAGGATTCCATAATGTGTTGTGGCCGCGATACTTCTCAGGAACTGTATAGCAGTTTCCGGCAGCGGCATCAGCCTCTCCCTGCTGTAAATTTCGATAATTCTCCATATATACTCCCTTGTTCGAGTCGTTTTCCGACTCTGCATCTATATCTGTATTCTTCTATATCTCTAACTAAAGTTTTATATATCAAAAAGGAATAAAACCTCTATGTTGCAAGTTCAGCCGATGCCAAATGTATAGAACAGATTCAGTGGGTATCCATTGAAAACCGTTAAGCTGAGGACGTGAAAAATCACAATCGTTCTCATTAGCGGCTCTTGGTTACTTTTCCTTAGCTTCCTCGCCAAGTCAGAGTTTTCATCAAGAAAACTTTGACTTTGGCGAGGACCTAGAGCCGCTTAGGAGGACGATTCCGGATTTTTCCGCCGCAAGCGACCCGGTTTTCAATGGATACCCACTAGGTTCTTTTATTAGAAACTTCGGCTGAACTGTTTATGCAGCCGCCATCACTATGCTTCAACTCATCTCAGTGAGAAAAGCAGCTTTGAGTAAGTCGGATATGGAAGGTCATTCTCCGGGATCATTGCCTCTGCAGCATCAACATGTACTCTCAGGGCATCCATATCTGAAAGAACCTTCTCATGATATGCCTTGGCCTGTTCGAGACTGTCAGTGATGCTTTCTGTTTCCGCAAGGTCTTTCTCCAGCTTCTCTACGCCCTTACCGATTTCCTGGGCTTCTCTGTCAAGGCGTGTGAGAATCCTTGTTTCAAGCTCACAGGCCATGCCCGGTACGAGCTGCTTCTTGGAAAGCGCTGTATCTGTTATGGATGCCTGATATTTGAAAAGTCCCTCTGTGAAATCCTTCTTGACCATCTCTATCATGGTGAGCGCCTCGATGCAGATGGTCTTTGAGTAGTTCTCAAGGTAAATCTCATATCGTGACTCAATTTCCGACTCAGTGAATACATGATGCTTCATGAAGAGTTCCTTGTTCTTAGGAGCTATAAGACTAGGCATGGCATCCGGGAGGGACTTAAGGTTATAGAGTCCTCTTCTTTCTGCTTCCTGTACCCAGTCATCTGTGTAGCCATTTCCATTGAACACGATTCTTCTGTGCGCGCTGAGAAGCTCCTTTATATATTTTCTGGTTCCAAGTTCAAAATTGTCCGGTGCAAATGTCTCAAGCTTCTCGCATATCTGATCAAGAGACTCTGCCACTGCTGTATTCAAGACAACATTAGGGTTAGCAACAGAAAGAGCTGAACCCGGCATACGGAACTCAAACTTGTTTCCTGTAAATGCAAACGGTGATGTTCTGTTACGGTCGGTGTTATCCTTACGGAAATGCGGAAGAACGTGAGCACCTGTCTCCATCTGGGTAGCTGCCGATGACTTGAAATCAACCTCGCCGTTCTCGATGGACTCAAGTACTCTCTCAAGTGCATCACCTACATAAACAGAAACAATAGCCGGTGGTGCTTCATTGGCACCGAGTCTGTGATCGTTTCCGGCTGAGGCAACGGACACTCTCATGATATCTGCATACTCATCGATAGCCTTGATGATTGCCATGAGGAACAGCAGGAACTGAATATTTTTCTCAGGTGTCTTGCCGGGATCCAGCAGATTCTCTCCTTCAGATGTAACCATGGACCAGTTGTTGTGCTTTCCGGAACCATTGATTCCTTCAAATGGCTTTTCATGAAGAAGGCAGGCGAAATTATGCTTATCTGCAACCTTTTTCATAACTTCCATGGTGAGCTGATTGTGATCAACAGCGATATTGGCAGTTTCAAAAACAGGCGCCAGCTCATGCTGTGAAGGTGCTACCTCATTGTGCTTGGTCTTGGCAGGGATACCCAGTTTCCAGAGTTCTTCATCGAGGTCATGCATAAATGCAGAAACCTTTGGCTTCAGAACACCGAAATAGTGATCCTCCATCTCCTGTCCCTTTGGAGCTGATGCACCGATGAGTGTACGTCCTGTGAGGAGGAGATCTTCTCTTGCTGTATAGAGATCCTTATCTATAAGGAAGTACTCCTGCTCAGAACCCACTGTAGTATCGACTCTTGTAACATCTGTTTTTCCAAGGATGTGAAGAAGTCTTGTTGCTGCTTCGCTGAGAGTTTCCATGGATCTGAGAAGCGGTGTCTTCTTATCGAGAGACTCGCCTGTATATGAACAGAAGGCTGTCGGGATATAGAGAGTTCCATCCTTTATAAACGCCGGTGATGAAGGATCCCATGCAGTATATCCTCTGGCTTCAAATGTTGCTCTGAGACCGCCTGACGGGAAGGATGATGCATCCGGCTCACCCTTTACAAGCTCCTTGCCGGAAAACTCCAGAAGAACACTACCATCTGCAGTCGGAGAAATGAAACTGTCATGCTTTTCAGCAGTAAGACCTGTCATAGGCTGGAACCAGTGGGTATAGTGTGTGGCGCCCTTCTCAAGTGCCCACTCCTTCATGGTTGCGGCAACAGTATTGGCAACATCTATTTCAAGATGTGTTCCGTTCTGAATTGTCTTGTGAACAGCCTTGTAAATGTCCTTCGGAAGTCTTTCTCTCATGATTTTGTCGTTAAATACAAGACTTCCATAAATGTCTGAAATGGTAGATGTACTCATAGATTTTTCCTCCTTATGATTAGCCATTCTGATTCATGGTATATAAAAAAGAGGACAATAGCATCGTTTGATTGAACGCCATTGTCCTCTGCTTTATCAGTATAAAATTTTACAGAATTCTCATTCACCAGTTCACGCGCATCACCCAAATGACACGATACGCAGCAAAGCCTATGAATAAGTCATCATTCTCAAATGTTTAAATGTTTGTAACTATACGTCCGTTTTCACGGATAATTCTTATAGCTACCTCTCTTCTTGTAATTGAGCCATTCATCGCCTGTCTCTCAAGATACTTGTGAGCCTCAGCTTCTGTCATACCTTCTTTTTCGATGAGTAAGCATTTGGCCCTGCCTACATAACGCTCATCTTCGAGCTTGCGCTGGAGTTTTGTGTTGTCACTGATGAGCTTCTGCGCTTTATTGCTTACAGCTCTCAGCATCTCCACTGCAGAAACAAAAAATGCTGTACTTATCGGTCTCGGCAGTATCATGATTCCGGAATCTCCGGCGCGATACAGAGTTTCCTGATAAACATCCTTATTTACCAGAAGCAGTATACTCATAGCCGGGTACTTCCCACTAAGCTCCTTTGCAGACTGGAGTCCAAAATCATCAGGCATAGGTGTACAGATGATCAAGAGATCAAAACTCTCCTCCATAAGCTTCTGCTTGACCTTGGCCATGGAAGGCTGAAATGACACCTTGCCAAATCCGGATGGCAGTATGGCCTTGACCTGACCAGCCACCTTTTCGGTAGGGGCCGCTATAAGTGCACTGCTCCTTTGCTCCGCTCTCTCCATGTTGATCTCCCAAAACGGTACTTTTGCAGTACCTAAAATCCTAATAAATTAAACAAAGAAACAATCAGATTTCTTCTCCGGAATATGCCTCGAGATAACCTTCCGGAAGCAGTTTCTTAACAAACTCAGAACCGCCTGCATATGCTATTGCCTCATCTATCGACTGCGGCAATCTCTTGAGTTTGTCTGTAATAGTCGAGTCCGCCTTGAAAAGATTGACATCCAAAGGTTCCATCGGCTTCAATTCTCGTTCAATTCCATCTAGTCCTGCATATATGAGTAATGCAAATGCAAGATACGGGTTAGCCATCGGATCCGGCGAACGAAGTTCGATACGTCGTAACTTTGATCTTGTTGCCGGAATACGTATGAGCTGCGAACGATTCTGCTCAGACCAGCTCACGTACTTAGGTGCTTTCATGTCGCCAAGTCTCTCATAGCTCTCACGTTTCGGATTAAGGAACAGTGTGATCTCTCTGATATGCTCCATGATTCCGGCCATAAAAGCTTCTGTATAGTCTTTTCCATCTCTTGCTTCAACAGAGATATTGATATGCATTCCATTGCCCGGTTTGTTAGGCAGCGGTTTCGGACTGAAATCGGCCCATACTCCGTCTGATGCAGCTACGGACTTCACCACCCACTTAAAGATCGAAGCATTATCGGCAGCCGTAAGCGGATCAGCATAACGGAAATCAACTTCATTTTGTCCGGGACCCATCTCATGATGGCTGGCCTCAGGTCTGATGCCCATGTCAACCAGCGCAAAGCTAATGTCTCTGCGAATATTCTCACCGTGATCCTCCGGTGCTATATCCATATAGGAAGCATTATCCTGAGGAATCATGGTTTTATTTCCGGCATCGTCAAGTTTAAATATATAGAACTCAACCTCTGTTCCGAAGTTAATGCTGAAGCCCTTTTCCTCTGCCTGCCTCACTGCCTGCTTCAGGAACCACCTGCTGTCTCTCTTGAAAAGAGTCCCGTCAGGATACTCTATGTCGCAGTACATCTTGGCAACGCGGCCATCGATCGGTCTCCACGGAACGATAGACAGTGTTGTGGGGTCTGGTCGTAAAAACAGATCCGAGTGAACCTCCGCGCCGAATCCCGCAACGGAGCTTGCATCTATGCTTACTCCTTCAGTAAAGGCACGTTTCAGCTCATCGGGCATGATTGCTATGTTCTTTTGAACTCCAAATACATCAAAGAACGCGAGTCTTATAAATTTGACATTTTCCTCTTCTACAAACTCAAGGACATCTTCATACGAATTCATTTTTTCCACCTCAAAAACATCATAGGTTTTAAATATTGTATTACTGAAATTCATAGCCGTAAACTCGCTTTTCCCTTCTTTTAATCAGCATCAATGTAACAGTGCATCCGATTAAATACACTTGTTAAGCCTTTATAAATCAATCAAAAGCGGACTATACTCCCTGGATCTGATCCATCTTAAGCCCGGAAATCAACTTCTCAAATCTTTCCATCGCTTCTTTTGTTTTCTCATGTGTTGAGAAGGCAGTCAGTCTCAGGAACTTCTCTCCTGATTTTCCGAAGCCTGCTCCCGGAGTTCCTACAACGCAGGCTTCCTGCAGAAGTTTGTCAAAGAAATCCCAGCTATCCATGTCTCCCGGACACTTGAGCCAAACGTAAGGTGAGTTCTTGCCGCCGGTGTAGTAGATTCCGAGCTTGTCCATAGTATCTGTAAGGATTCTGGCATTCTCACGATAGTAACTGATATTTTCTTCTATCTCCTTCTCACCGGCTTCCGTGAATACTGCTTCTGCGCCTCTCTGAGTTATGTAGCTTACTCCGTTGAACTTGGTTGTCTGTCTGCGGAGCCACATCTTGTTCAGGTTTCCGCCATCTCTTTCCAGAGTGTCCGGAACTATGGTGTATCCGCATCTCGTTCCTGTAAAGCCTGCCTTCTTGGAAAGACTGCAGAATTCTATAGCAACCTCTCTTGCTCCCGGAATTTCATAGATGCTGTGAGGATAGTCGTCAACTATAAAGCATTCATAAGCCGCATCAAAAAGTATGATTGAGCCATGAGCCCTTGCAAACTCAACCCATTTTGTAAGGCCCTCTCTGTCGTAGACAGCACCTGTCGGATTGTTCGGACTGCAGAGGTAAATGATGTCTGCCCTGTACTCATTCTTCGGAAGCGGCAAGAATCCATTTTCTTCAGATGACATGGCATATATTATCTTTCTGCCATCCATCATGTTTGTATCAACGTAAACCGGATATACAGGGTCTGTTACGACTACGCTATTGTCCTTATCAAAAAGATCGAGGATGTTTCCGAGGTCTGACTTGGCTCCATCGGATATAAATATCTCATCCTGTCTCAGATCAACTCCGAACCTGCCATAATACTTCTGTATGGCTTCCTTCAGAAAGTCATACCCCTGCTCCGGGCCATAGCCTCTGAAGGTCTCTGCCTCGCCCATCTCTCTCGAGGCTTTTACCATAGCTTCTACTACAGTCTTAGGAAGAGGTCTTGTTACATCACCTATTCCCATACGGATAAGCTTATCGGCAAGTTCAGGATGCTCCTGCTGCCACACACGGATACGTCTTGCTATCTCAGAAAAAAGATAGCTCTCGTTTAATTTCAGATAATTTTGATTGATATTAACAGACATTTGTATACTCCCCAGTAAAAAATGTAAAAAGAAAAGGACAACGTATCCCTGGTATCTGAACCGGGACGCCGTTGTCCTATGGGTTTCATTATACGAAATCGAAAACTGTTGTCAAGAAAATTTGAGGCGACAAAAATCACTTAATTTCATGGCTGATATTCTTGCAGCTGTTCAGTCGGGGCAGGTGCATCTATTAACGCCAGTGAGCATCCACCAAACTGCCACACAATCATCTCTCGGTAGAAATGTCACAATTTTTTTATTGACATTTTTTTCTCGCCGCGCAATAATCATGAACCATAAAGACGGCAATGAAGTCGGTTATCACCGGGTTCATGCCGTCTTTTTTAGTGTATAAGTCCGTATCAGGCGGCTGTGCAAAGAGCAAGCTTGCTTGCAGTAAGGCACAGCCATCTGATACGACAACAGTAATCGAAAATTAGCGCGTCAGCGCGAATTTGAGATTTCTGCAGCATTACGTGAGCGTCAGCGAAGTAATGCGTAGGACTTATACACTAAAAAAATTTATAGTCCGTATCAGGCGACTGACTATCCATCAAGCTTGCTTGTACGGATTTGCTATTTTGCTTTAGTCATTATTTCAAGGGAGTATCAATATGTGTAGTATCATTGGATTCTGTGACAGGCGCGCACAGTATGAAGTCGTAAAGACAGCGCTGTTAAAAACTGTTTCAAGAGGACCGGACGCAACAAGAATTGTGGACACCGGAAACGGCTACCTCGGTTTCAATAGACTCTCTATCATGGGACTCAATGACGCCGGCATGCAACCTTTCAATCTGGATAACTCATGGGTAGTTTGTAACGGCGAGATCTACGGTTTCCGTCCTATAAAGGAACGCCTGATAAAAGAAGGCTGTACATTTAAATCAGATTCTGACTGTGAGATCCTTCTCCCGTTTTATAAAGAGTATGGAACAGATATGTTCCGTATGCTGGACGCAGAATTTGCCCTCATTATCTATGATGGTGAAACCAGTTCATATATAGCCGCAAGAGATCCTTTCGGCATCCGACCACTCTACTACGGCACCACTGATGACGGTATCATGACATTTGCATCAGAGCCTAAAAACCTTGTGGGACTTTGCCATGAGATAAAGCCGTTCCCACCGGGACACTACTACAAGGATGGTGACTTCGTCTGCTATCATGATGTGTCCAAGGTGAACAGATACAACACCTCTGACGATCTCGAGACTATATGCAGCGAGATCCATGACCGTCTTATAAAGGGTGTAGAGAAACGACTGGACGCTGATGCTCCTGTGGGATTCCTTCTCTCCGGAGGTCTCGACTCATCACTTGTTTGTGCCATATCCTCAGAGATTTTGAAAAAACCTATTGAGACCTATGCCATAGGTATGGACACCGACGCTATCGACCTTAAGTATGCAAGGGAAGTTGCAGACTACATAGGTTCAAATCATCATGAGATAATAATTGACCGTAATGATGTTATAAGTGCCATCGAGCCGGTAATCGCTGCCCTTGGAACATACGATATCACAACTGTTCGTGCATCTATCGGAATGTACCTCATCTGTAAGGAAATCCATGAGCAGTCAGACATACGTGTTCTTCTGACCGGTGAAATCTCCGATGAGCTTTTCGGATATAAGTACACCGATTTCGCACCATCCGCAGAGGAGTTCCAGAAGGAAGCCGAAAAGCGTGTACGGGAGCTTCACATGTATGATGTGCTCCGCGCAGACCGCTGCATAAGCGTCAACTCTCTTGAGGCGCGCGTTCCTTTCGGCGACCTTGATTTTGTTGATTATGTCATGCATATAGATCCGGAGAAAAAGCTCAACAGGTACAACAAGGGCAAATACCTTCTCCGCCACGCATTCGAGAAGGATCACATCCTTCCGGAGGATATCCTCATGCGTGAGAAAGCTGCCTTCTCTGATGCTGTAGGTCATTCTCTCAAAGATGATCTTGCGGAATACTCAGAAACTCAGTACAGTGACGAGGATTTCACAGAGAGATGTGCCCTTTACTCTCATGCAACACCTTTCACCAAGGAATCTCTCCTCTACAGAGAGATCTTTGAAAAGTACTATCCGGGTCAGTCACAGATGATCGTTGACTTCTGGATGCCTAACAAGACATGGCCGGGCTGCAATGTCAATGACCCTTCCGCAAGAGTTCTCAGCAACTACGGAGACTCCGGAAAATAATCCCCTAACGAAGTTTACGGTTCAACACCGATAAACTTATACTCCCTATAAAAAGAGTAGGAGCATTCCGCTCCTACTCTTTCTGCTCCTCTGCTACAGCTTCTGCAGCTTCCTCTGCGGCTGTTTCCGCTACTGCCTTTTCTTCTGAATCTTCCGCTGCTTTGTCAGCTTCAGAATCATCAGCTTCCTGCTGAGCATCGCCATCCTCAACAGTATAGAACTCGATCTCAACGTCATCATCAGATACGACGTCTTCATCTACTACATCTGCATCAAAGTCCTCATCATCAATGTCCTGAGTTCCCAGCTTCTCGTTGAGTGCAGACTTAACTGTTCTGTATGCGTCCTTACTTGCATCGACTGCAAGATTCTTGGTATCTACCGCAAGATTCTTGGCTGCATATCCGAGATCCTTGGCTGCAGCCTTGAGATCTTCCTTACCCATGTTGTTCTTGAGTGTTGTATATGATCTCTTGGCAGTATCCTTTACTTCGTGAGCTGAATCGATAACATCTGTAAAGTCCTGATCGACTTCCTCCGAGAATTTCTGATACTTATAAAGATAAGAAACCACTGCCGCAACACCGCCGACTAAAGCAGCAATACCAAGAAGTCCACCTAAACCACTTTTTCTTCTAGACATAATATATCCTCCATCCGAGTAATGCTTTACCCTTATTTCCTATAAACTCCGATAAAGAAATGATACCACCATTAAAGTTTTATGTAAAACGAACATTTAGTGAATTCCATATATAGACATTATTAGCATCCTTTGCGTTTATGCTGTAAGCAAAATGTAACAAAAAAGTAATCTTCCATTATAAAATGCCCTATCGCAGTCGAAATACTAGACATGGTATGTTGAAAATCCTTCACAAAATCGGATTTTTAAGTGAGCGTGACAAATTGAAATGCATTCCGGAAGGAGGAATAAGATGTTTCGAAAACATATTGCATTACTTACTACATTAGGTCTTTTGACCGGACTTGTTTCCTGTTTCCCTAAGCCGTCACCAACAACCAAAGCCTCAGAGCCTGCTTTAGAGTCTGAAGCCGCACAGCCGAAAGAATCCGCTGAAGATAAAGCTTC
>DGVW01000020.1 GCA_002396005.1 Oribacterium sp. UBA4274 | reverse complement strand
GATATGCACAGGTAGTTCCGATGGAAGACCTCAATCTGCACTTCACAGGTGACTTTCACGCTATAACAAGTGCCAATAATCTTCTGGCTGCTCTCCTTGACAACCATATTCAACAGGGAAACGAGCTTCGTATCGACCTTAAGAGCATAAACTGGAAACGTTGCGAGGATATGAACGACCGCCAGCTGAGAAATATCATTATCGGTATGGGCAGAAAAACAGACGGTGTAGTCAGAGAGGATCATTTTGTCATCACTGTTGCTTCCGAGATTATGGCAGTACTATGTCTTGCAGATGACATGGAAGACTTAAAGGCCCGTCTTGCACGTATAATCGTAGCTTATGATGCAGACGGAAAGCCTGTAACCGCAGATGACCTTCACGCCACAGGCTCCATGGCCGCACTCCTCAAAGATGCCATAAAGCCTAATATCATTCAGACTCTTGAACACAACATGGCTATAGTACACGGCGGACCTTTTGCAAACATTGCTCATGGATGTAACTCAGTACAGGCTACCCGCTTTGCTCTTAAGCTAGGTGATATTGCAGTAACAGAAGCAGGTTTCGGTGCCGATCTCGGTGCTGAGAAGTTCTTTGATATAAAATGCCAGATGGCAGGTTTCAAGCCGGATGCAGTAGTGCTGGTTGCTACAGTACGCGCTCTCAAATACAACGGCGGCATTCCAAAGGCAGAGTTAGCATCAGAAAACCTTGACGCTCTTAAAAACGGAATCGTAAACCTTGAGAAGCATATTGAAAATCTCCAAAATTACGGTGTTCCTGTAGTTGTAGCCATCAACCAGTTTGCATCAGATACTGAAGCAGAGCTGAACTTTATAGAGGATTTCTGTCGTGATAAAGGCGCTGAATTTGCGCTTTCAAAAGTTCACGGAGAAGGCGGAAAGGGCGGAGTAGAGCTTGCCAACACTGTAATAAAGACTCTTGAAACAAAGGAAGCTCATTTCACTCCTGTACAGGATCTTTCAAGTTCACTTTATGACAAAATCAATTCTGTAGCCACCAGAATCTACGGTGCCGATGGAGTTAATTTTGAGCCAAAGGCTAAAAAAGCGCTTGACCGACTCACCGAGCTCGGTTTCGGCAATGTTCCTGTCTGCATGGCAAAAACACAGTACAGTCTCAGTGATGATCCAAAGAAGCTCGGCAGACCATCCGGTTTCCGAATCACAGTTAGAGATGCATATGTTTCTGCAGGCGCAGGATTTATTGTATGCTTAACAGGAGATATCATGACCATGCCCGGACTTCCTAAAAAGCCGGCCGCATTCGACATTGATGTAGTAGACGGAAAGATCGTTGGACTATTCTGATGTCCATGGTCAGCTAACACTAACATAAATAATATTTATTTACAGCTTAGCTTTATGGCTAAGCTGTATTTTCCGGATAACCCCGGAATTCCAAAATAAAGAAAAGAGATACACTAATATGGCTAAATTATCAGACTGGCTTTCAGACCTCTCATACGAAACAATACACGGCGACATTTCTTCATCTATAGTTAACGAGGTTGTATTTGATTCCCGTAAAGCCACACATGAAACATTATTCGTATGTATGAAAGGGGCTAATGTTGACTCCCATGAGTTCATACCTGACGTAATATCAAAGGGTTGTACTTCAATCATTATAGAAGAGGACATATCAAGTCTCCCTGTAGACATAAACGAAATCAATGAGGATATCGTTCTGGTTAAAGTAGACAGCTCAAGAGAGGCATTGGCCAAAGTAAGTGCCGCCCGTTTTGACCATCCATCCGAAAAGCTCACAGTGATCGGTATTACAGGAACAAAGGGCAAGACCACAACAGCCCATATGATTCAGCAGATTCTTGAGTATTCAGGCAAGAAAACAGGTTGCATAGGCACTACAGGTGTAGAGTACTGTGGCAATCATATCCCAACCAAGAACACTACACCGGAGTCTTATGACCTTCAGCGCTATTTCAGTGATATGGTTGAGGCCGGCTGTCAGTACGTTGTTATGGAGGCATCTTCTCAGGCTTTTAAGCTTCACAGAGTAGACGCAATCACTTTTGACTTCGGTATCTTTACCAACATAGAGCCTGATCATATAGGTCCTAACGAACATAAAGATTTTGAAGAGTATAAGTTCTTTAAGAGCTGTATATTCAAGCAATCCAAGGTGGGTATCATTAACCTTGATGCCGATTATTCAGAAGAACTCATAAGCGGATCACCATGTAAGATGTTCACCTATGCCATCAACAAAAAAGCTGATTTTATGGCCGCCAATATAACTCCTGTAAACTCTTCCGATTTTGTAGGAGTAGATTTTCAGGTTCTCGGTCATACCGAACTTGATGTAAGTCTCAGCCTTCCGGGCAAGTACAATGTTTACAATGCCATGGCTGCTATTTCATGCCTTACTCTTGCAGGCATTGACCGTACATCTGTCCTACACGCTTTAAGAAGGGTCCAGGTTGACGGAAGAACAGAAGTTGCATTTAAAAACTCAAAAATGTCAGTTCTTGTTGACTATGCTCATAACGAGATGGCTATGGAAAATCTGCTTGGTACATTGAGAGAGTACAAACCAAAACGACTTGTAGTTGTATTTGGCTGCGGCGGCAACAGATCCAAGGATCGTAGATTCGGCATGGGCAAGGCAGCTGCCGAATTTGCTGATTTAAGCATTTTAACAGCAGATAACTCACGCTTTGAGGAAACTGAAGATATAATAAACGACATTAAATCAACACTGGTACCGGCAGGCGGTGTATTTGTAGAGATTCCGGATCGTCGTGAAGCAATCGAGTATGCCATGACTAATGCTCAAGCCGGAGATATGATTGCTGTCATAGGTAAAGGTCACGAGGATTATCAGGAAGTCAAGGGAGTGCGTACACATTTCCTCGACAGAGAGGTAATCGAAGAGACTGCAAAAAAATATAATCTTTAATAAAGGACATAGGATATGATAAGCGCGGATAAAAGCTTTGGCTTTACAGATGAAGGTATAGATGAAATAGTTCTTGATTCCAGAAAACAGATGCATAATGCATTGTTCGTTCCAATCATAGGAGAGCGCAGTGATGGTCATGATTATATCGAAATGGCCATAAAAAACGGTGCTGTTGCTGTACTCAGTTCAAGAGACATTTCCGTTTTACAGGCAAGTTATCCTCATGTCAGATTTTATCATGTTGCCGACACCAAACAGGCTCTGCAGGAAATCGGATACATGGAACGTCTCAGGTTTCACGGAAAGGTAATCGGTGTAACAGGCTCTGTCGGAAAGACTACCACGAGAAATATGATTTCAACTGCCCTTAGTGCCGGTAAAAAGGTATTCCAGACTGCAGGTAATGCAAACTCACAGGTAGGTGTCCCGATAACCATGTTTCAGATGGCCCGTTCAGGAGCCGATATAGCCGTAATAGAGCTCGGTATGTCCGAGCCGGGAGAGATGACCAGAATTGCACGTATCGCATGTGTAGATACAGCTGTGATCACCAATATAGGTATTGCACATATCGAACAGCTGAAAACTCAGGAAAATATACTTAGAGAAAAGCTTCACATCATTGACGGCACACCTGACCATGGCATCCTTTATGTCAACAGTAACGATTCAATCCTTAACGGTGTAACGCCTGATACACTCCATAGCTTTGGCCTTGCTCTTGATAAAGATATAGAGATCAGGCACTATGCACTGGATGATTTTTCTCTTTCTCTCATCATGAAAGGTGATCATATGCTGCAGAATGCATCCGCATCCATGCACATAGCTCAGGATGCAGGAGTTGATTTGGATAGAGCCAAGGAAAAACTGGAATCCTTCACCGGAGTTGCAGGTCGCGGAGAAACTTTTAAAACTGTTTCAGGTGTCACCATAATAGATGATGCATACAACGCTTCACCTGTTTCAATGAAGGCAGGCCTCAATACTCTGGCACTGCTTGACGGTTCCAGAAAAATCGCAGTTCTTGCTGATATGCTGGAGCTCGGAGAAAAAACCATGGAATACCATCGTGAGGTAGGCTCTCATATTGCCACATTACCTATAGATGTTGTCTTTCTGTATGGTGAGAAAGCTGCAGCTATCGGTGCCGGGATTAATGCTTACTACGATATGCACGATACAGAAGCCTCTGCAGAAGATGGCTCTGTCCTTAAGAGAAAACCTACTATTGAGTACTTCAATGACTTTGCTGAGCTCAACAACACAATTCGTGCCATAGCCAAAGATGGTGATGTCATCCTGTTTAAGGGTTCAAACAGCATGAAATTATCTGACATAGTCAATGTATTTAAGCAGGAAAAAATCTAATGTACGCACAGATAATTGTAGACATTTCCAGTGAAGCTCTAGACAGGGCTTACACCTATCGTATACCGGAAGGCATGACAGTAAACATCGGTAACAAAGTATCCATACCTTTCGGTATTTCCAATGCTTACAAAACAGGCTATGTGATTGGTCTCAGTGATACCGTAGACTATGATCCTGAACGAGTCAAAGAGATAAAACAGGTAATTCATGATGCAATCTCTGTAAAAGAGCAGCTTATAGAGCTTGCATCATGGATGTCCGTTGAATACGGAACTACTTTTATCCAATGTTTAAAAACTGTTCTTCCCGTAAAACGTACTGTTCGTAAAAACGCAAGACGCATCGATCCATTGCTTCGATATGCCAATGAAAATGATGAGCTGCATGATTTAAATGTTGAGCAGCAGACAGCTGCCTCCACAATCGTAGACGGATTCAGAGCATGTCTTGGGAACGACACTACTGCTGTTCCCAGATTTCTGCTGCATGGTATCACCGGATCAGGTAAGACCGAAGTCTATCTTCATGTCATGGAAAAAGTTATTGACAGTGGATACAAGGTCATCATGCTGATACCGGAAATATCGCTCACATATCAGACGGTTATCAGAGTTTCTACTCGCTTCAAAGGGCGGGTGGCAATAATGAACTCCAAAATGAGCATCGGTGAAAGGTATGAGCAATATATGAAGTGCGAGAGAGGTGAGGTAGACATACTTGTAGGCCCTCGCTCTGCCGTTTTTGCACCTTTTGATAAGCTTGGAATGATCATCATGGATGAGGAGCATGAAGGCGCATATAAATCAGAAACTGCTCCTCGATATGAAACAAGAGATGTGGCTTTTCAAAGAGCGAAGCTCAGTCACTGTCCTGTACTCTACGGATCCGCAACTCCATCAACCGATATATACACCAAGGCTCTCAAGGGCGATGTAAAACTCATTGAACTACATCGTCGGGCGAAACCGGGTTCAAGCCTTGCTTCAACCGAAATAATAGACCTGAGGACAGAACTCCAAAAGGGAAATCGCAGTATATTTTCGGAAAGACTACATGAGCTGATAACCGAAAAACTGGAAAAGCACGAACAAATCATGCTTTTCATGAACAGAAGAGGCTACAGCAGCTTCATTTCCTGCAGAAGCTGCGGACAGGCCATCAAATGTCCTCACTGTGATGTTTCCCTGACACTACACAGAGATGGTATACTTCGATGTCATTATTGCGGATATGAGATTCCTGCCATGAATAAATGTCCGTCCTGCGGAAGTCCATATCTGGCACCTTTTGGATTTGGAACCGAAAAACTGGAGAGCCTTGTTAATAAAACCTTTCCGGAAGCTAAAGTACTTCGTATGGATGCCGATACCACCAAAAACAAGGGTGGTCACGAGAAAATACTTGAACAATTCAGAAATCATAAGGCAGATATACTTATAGGAACACAGATGATCGTAAAAGGTCACGATTTTCCTGATGTCACTTTGGTCGGACTTATAGCTGCCGATCTGAGTCTTTCATCACCTGACTTTAAGGCTTCTGAAAAAACCTTCCAGTTGATAACTCAGGCAGCCGGAAGAGCCGGCAGGGACAAAGATTCCGGTAAGGTCATAATTCAGACATACCAGCCTGACCATTATGCAATAGTTTTATCAAGCGCTCAGAATTATAAACTGTTTTACGAAAAAGAAATCAGTTTCCGAAAGCTGATGGGATATCCTCCTGTTGAACATCTTATGACGATACAATTGTTATCGAAAGATGAAGATATGCTCACCCTGATCTGCACTAAATCCGCAGAGAGCTTTAAGAAGGATTGTGCATTATATAACGCGGAATTTATCGGTCCGTTAAATGCCACTGTATACAAGGTAAATGACATATACCGAAAAATCGTGTATATTAAACATTCCGGGCATGATATAATCATACAGTTAAGGGATAGATTTTCTGCCCTCGTCCGCGACAATGATAAACGTGGATTTGTTATGCTGAATTATGACATACAGTAGAGCTTTTGTATCATATTTAATCACAAACATAAAAAATAACAAATTTATATATTTCAAGATATTTAGAATGGAGTAAAAAATGGCTTTAAGAACTATCAGAGTAATAGGTGACCCGATACTTGAGAAGGAGTGTAAACCTCTCAAGGCAGTTTCAGATCGTACAAAGGATCTTATCATGGATATGTTTGAAACCATGTATGATGCTAACGGTGTTGGTCTTGCCGCGCCTCAGGTTGGTATCCTTCGTCAGCTTTTCGTTGTGGATATCGGTGACGGCAAACGTTATGTATGTATCAATCCTACCGTTACAGCTATAGGTGAGGAACTTCAGACCGGTGACGAGGGTTGTCTTTCAGTACCGGGCAAGGAAGGTGTGGTTACACGTCCTCTGAAGGTTCATGTCAAAGCATATGACATCAACATGGAACCATATGAGTTTGATGCAGAAGGTCTTTTGGCCCGCGCTATGGCACATGAGAACGATCATCTTCACGGTGTTCTTTATACAACAAAGGTTGAAGGCGAGCTTATGGACATGACTTATGAAAACCTTGAGGAGTATGATTACGAAGATGAGGAGGATTGATCCTCATCAGGTTTTTATAAGGAGGTAGACTTTGAAAGTTATATTCATGGGAACACCCGATTTTGCGGTGTCAACATTAGAAGCATTACATAAAGCAGGGCATGAGATCACTTTGGTTGTAACTCAGCCTGACCGTCCGAAGGGCCGTCACGGAGAAGCACAGAAGAGTGATGTAAGGATTGCCGCCGAAAAATTAGACATCCCGGTCATTACTCCGCAGAAGATAAGATCAGATGAGGATGCCAAGCGTCTCCTCAAAGAACAGGCTCCTGATGTGATTGTGGTAACAGCTTTTGGTCAGATACTGCCACAGGAAATACTTGATATCCCAAGATACGGCTGTATCAATGTACATGCCTCCTTACTTCCTAAGTATCGAGGTGCTGCTCCTATTCAATGGGCTGTTTTAAATGGTGACGAAGAATCCGGAGTAACCACCATGCAGATGGATGCAGGTCTTGACACCGGAGATATCCTTCTCACCAAAAAGCTTAAGCTGGATGCCAAAGAAACAGGTGGTTCTTTATTTGATAAGCTTGCAGCACTTGGTGGCGAGCTCATCGTTGAGACACTTGATAAACTCGAAAAGGGTACTTTGACCAGAACACCTCAGGATCCTGCACTCGCTACAAAGGTAGGCCTCTTTACCAAGTCATCAGGTCTTATAGATTGGTCAGATTCTGCAATAAAAATAGAGAGACAGATACGCGGCCTTAATCCATGGCCTTCTGCATACTCATTTTTATCCGGTAAACAGATTAAACTCTGGGACAGCGATGTAATCACAGATGAAGCATTAAAAACCATTGAACTAAAGGAAGTCGGAACACTTGATTACAGAAGAGAAGCCTCCGACGATGATGCCGTAAAATCAGGCAGACTTCTTGCAGATCAGAAGCATTTGATCGTTGTTTGCGGCAAGGATTACTTACAGATAAATGAACTGCAGCTTGAGGGTAAAAAACGTATGAAAGCAGAGGATTTTCTGCGTGGATATCGTTTCTGAGCTGCATTCCGAACCTTGATTAGAGTTTTTATCACTATTTCGTTTTATTATTTTTGATTGTTTATTAATCAGGAGGATCGCATATGTACGGTTATTACGGATATCCTATGATGTACTATGGATTTGATTGGACTTACATACTTGTACTTATTGGTGCATTATTAAGTATCGCTGCAAGTCATAATGTTCAGGCCACTTTTGAAAAATTTGCAAGAGTTCAGTCATTTTCCGGTTTAACAGGTGCCCAGGCAGCCCAGATGATCCTTGAACGAAACAATATTACAAACGTAAAGATACAGGGGATTTCCGGAAACCTTACGGACAATTATGTTCCAAGCCGAAAGATCCTCAATTTAAGTCAGTCAACTATTAACAGTACTTCTATAGCAGCCATCGGAGTTGCTGCCCATGAGTGCGGACATGCCATTCAGGATGCAAAAGGTTATCAGCCTTTAGTTCTTACAAGAACTATTTCTCCTCTATGTGCCATTGCCTCAAAAGTATCATTACCGCTAATATTTTTCGGCATCATAATCAGTTATACCCCTTTGATAAAACTCGGAATCATCGCATTCACTATTGCAATATCCATGCAGCTGCTTACACTTCCTGTAGAGTTTGACGCTTCAAGAAGAGCAGTGCAGACTCTTGCTGATTACGGAATGGTTACCGATCAGGAGCTTTCCGGTATCAAATCTGTACTAACAGCTGCTGCCTTAACTTATGTTGCTGCTGCCGCATCATCAGTTTTACAACTTTTACGTTTAGTTCTGATCACACGGAACAGAGATAACAGAAGAAGATAGTTATATATGGAAAATAAAAAACCACAAAATCTCACATCCAAAAACAACGGAAATCGATTTGGAAATCATACTAAAAAGTACAACAGAAAACCGTCAGACAGAAGATTATCCGATAGGAAACCATCAGATAGACATAAAGCCGAAGCATTTCAAAAGACCGCAGTAACACCGCGGTCTATTGCAATTTACAGCCTTATGAAAATATTGGAGGAAAAACAGTTTTCTCATATTATTCTGAGAGAACAGCTTAATCTCTATACCAATCTTACTGAACGAGACAGAGCATTTATCACCAGAATTGTTGAAGGTACCATCGAATACACTATTCAGATTGATTTCATTCTCAATAAATTAAGTAAAACCCATACCAAGAACATGGATCCTGTCATAAGGACCATTCTTCGTATGTCTGCATACCAGATACTTTACATGGATAAGGTTCCAGACAGTGCTGCCATCAACGAAGCTGTCAACTATGTCAAGAGTCAGAATCAGGACAAGTTGTTTTATCTTTCCGGTTTCGTAAACGGTGTCCTGCGTACTCTTTCCAGAGAAAAAGAGACGATTTTTGCAGATCTTGCACATACAGGAAAAACACCTGCATACATCAGATTAAGCGTACCACTATGGCTCTATGATTATTTGAGAAAGCTTTACGGTAAAGAGGAAACCGAACGTATGCTTTCATGGTTTCTCACCGGCTCCAAAGAAAATTATGTCCGTTACAAGGATGGACACTCAGAGATTATGGATGGCAATATATCAAAGACTAAGCTTTTCAAAAGCGGAGAGATAACCATTCAGGATTATGCTTCACAGCAGGTAGGGATTGAGGCTGAACCTAAGCCCGGCGATTATGTTGTGGATGTATGTGCAGCTCCCGGCGGAAAAAGCTGTCATATAGCAGAGCTGCTAAAAGGTACAGGTCATGTAGATTCGCGTGACCTCACCGAAGACAAGATTGCACTTATACAGGAAAATATCAAAAGACTTTCACTGACCAATATAACAGCCAGAGCCTTTGATGCACGAATCATCGATAACTCTCTTCTTTATGACAACGGAAAAGGAAAGGCTGATATCGTAATCGCCGACTTACCTTGTTCAGGCCTTGGCATCATAGGTAAAAAGCCGGATATACGCTTCAGTGCATCGTTAGATAGTATAAAAGAGCTTCAGACTCTGCAAAGAGAGATTCTTACAACTGTAACAAAATATGTAAAGGATGGCGGTAAGCTTATTTACTCAACCTGTACTTTGAGCAGAGAAGAGAATGAAGATAACAGAGATTTCATCGAGAAATTACCGGGATTTCACTTGGTAAAAGAAGAAAAATTCCTGCCGGGAAAACCCTCAGATGGTTTTTATCTCTGTGTATTTAAAAAGGATTAACCTAAGATAGGATCGATGATGAACAATTTACGAAATCTTGAACTGGAAGATTTAAAGAAGCTTCTGGAAAGCATGGGAGAAAAACCTTTCAGAGCCAAACAGATTTATCAGTGGCTTCATGTAAAGCTTGTTGACGGCTATGATGAAATGACCAATGTATCCAAAGGTCTTCGCGACAAACTTGCAGAGTCTTATTCGGCAAATCTTCCTGAAACAGTTGAAATACTCACTTCAGCTATAGATGGAACGAAAAAATTCATAAACCGCATGCAGGATGGACATATCATTGAGTCTGTATGGATGAAGTACCAGCATGGCAATTCTGTTTGTATTTCAAGTCAGGTAGGTTGCCGTATGGGATGCAAGTTCTGTGCCTCGACTCTTGACGGTCTGGCACGTAACTTAACTTCCGGTGAAATGCTCGGACAGGTCTATCTGATGCAGAAGCTTACCGGAGAACGTGTAGACAATATTGTTATCATGGGTTCCGGTGAACCTTTGGATAACTATGAGGAGTTTACACGCTTTATACGCATGATATCTGATGAAAACGGTTTGAATATTTCCCGCCGCAATATCACAGTATCTACCTGCGGACTGGTTCCTCGTATAAGGAATCTTGCCGACGAGAACTACGGCATAACACTTGCCTTAAGTCTCCATGCACCTAATGATGAAACCCGTAAAACACTTATGCCTATAGCCAACAAGTATTCTCTTTCCGAAATCATGCCTGCTATAGAGTATTACTTTGAAAAAACCGGAAGGCGTGTGACTTTCGAATACTCCGTTGTAGAGGGCGTAAATGACAATAAGGATGAGGCAAACCAACTTGTTAAACTCATACAGAGTATGAAAAACAAAGGTAAACTTCAATGTCATGTAAATCTGATACCTGTTAACCCTATAAAAGAACGCGATTGGAAACGTCCTGATCGGAGTAAGATAGAAGCATTTCAGCATGTTCTCGAAAGAAACGGCATAGCTGCCACTATCCGAAGGGAGATGGGTTCAGATATTTCCGGTTCCTGCGGACAATTACGCAGAGATTATTTAGAGAACAACAAGTAATGGCTCAGCCATATATCTTAAGGAGTATATGATGGACTTTTTTGCAAAAACGGATAAAGGCCGAAAAAGACGTATGAATCAGGATTATGTTTTTGCGACCGATCAGCCGATAGGATCATTACCTAATCTATTTCTGCTTGCAGATGGAATGGGCGGTCACAAAGCTGGAGATTATGCATCCCGTTTTGCTGTAGAAGAGTTAAAAAAATATATTTCAAGCGCTCCCTCCGGTACACCGGCTGTCCAGCTTATTCAGGACGGTATCATTTCTGTTAATGCAAGGCTGTATAAGTTATCCATGGATGATGAAAATCTCACTGGTATGGGGACTACTTTAGTCACTGCATTTCTGGAAGAAAACAACCTTACAGTCAGTAATATAGGTGATTCCCGTGCCTATCTTGTACATGGAAACACCATAAAGCAGATCACAAGAGACCATTCATATGTAGAAGAAATGGTTAAACGCGGTTTTATGCGCAGAGGTTCCAAGGATTATCTCAATGCCAGAAATATCATCACCAGAGCCGTGGGAATCGAACCTCGCGTAGCTGCAGATTTTTTCGAAGTAGAACTATCTGAAGGAGATTACCTTATCATGTGTTCAGATGGCCTCACAAATATGGTTGATAACGAAAGCATCAGAAACATCGTTCGTGAGCATAATACTGTCCGGAACAAGGTAGATGCCTTGATTGATATGGCCAACATAAACGGAGGTAAGGACAACATTGGCATCGTACTTGTGGGACCTTACAGAGAGGAGGTGGAAGCATGATGATTCAGGAAGGACAGATTCTCGATGAACGATACGAAATCGATTCTCTCATCGGTCAGGGCGGAATGAGTTTTGTATACCGTGCAACTGATCTCAAGATGGGACGTGCCGTTGCAATTAAGGTTCTGAAAGAGGAATACTGTGAGGATCAGGATTTTATCCGTAAGTTTCAAAATGAAGCTCAGGCAGCAGCTAAGCTAAACCATCCTAATATTGTTGCTGTTTACGATATAATCGATAACCATGACAAAAAGATGCATTATATAGTCATGGAGCTTGTTGAAGGAATCACATTAAAAACCTATATACAACGCCGTGGCCGTATGGATTCCAAGGAAGCCATAGCCATCGCTTTACAGGTAATCGGAGGAATCGAACAGGCTCATAAAAACGGCATCGTACACAGAGACATTAAACCTCAGAACATGATCGTTTCCAGCGACGGTACGGTTAAAGTGGCAGACTTTGGTATTGCAAGAGCAGCGACGCAGCAAACTGTAAATACTACAGTTATGGGGTCTGTTCACTATATCTCTCCTGAGCAGGCCAAGTCCGGACAGGCTGACGAAAGATCCGATATATACAGTTTCGGATGTACTTTATATGAAATGCTTACGGGAAAAGTACCTTATGATGGCGGCACTTCTGTGTCAGTCGTTTTTGCTCACCTTGAAAACCAGATCCCCAGAGTGAGAGATCTGATACCTGATGTCTACCCGGCCCTTGATATGGCTGTATTTAAGTGCATGCAGAAATCTCCGAGAAGGAGATATCAACATATAGACGAACTGGGCGATGACCTCCAAAAGGCTCTCAAAGATCCTAGTGGGACATTTCTAAAGGGCAGAATTCCTGAGGATCTAAATGAAACCAAAGTCATATCTCCATCTGAGCTTGAAGATATAAAGTCCATGCAGCAAAACTCTGACAAATCAGGTATGGGTTCTGCAGCCGGACAGAATTCTACTGATAGCATAGGAGATCATAACAATACAGCCGACCAGACAATTATACTCAATCGCACTATTGCTATTGCCTGCGGAGTATGCATTTTTATACTTATACTCGTTATCAGTAAGAACATATTCAATTTCTTCCAGCAGGCCAATGCTCCGTTGGAAACTGCAGCGGCAACGGAAGTTTCCGAGGAAGAGGCAACTACAGAAGTCAACATTACCATTTCAGCTCTTGAAACACGTATACAAGGGATAATCGGTCTGACTGTAGATGAAGCGGAAGATGAGCTCAGCGAGTACAACATACATATAGTATCCAGCGATGAAGAGTACTCTGACAGGTATAATGAGGGCGTTATCATAAGCTACCCGGAATTAAATTACAGTTCCGGTGATACAATTAACGTAACAGTTTCAAAGGGTGCGCAGACGATCATATTCTATGACAGGAACAATCCTTATGATCTTACTTCATTGCATGCGACAAAATTTTCGGATCTGGAAACAAAACTAAAGGACAGAGATATCCCTTATTCAGTTATAGAAAGCTATTCCGATACTGTTCCTGCCGGATATGTCATCAGCACCAATAACCCGGATTCTTCCGGAGCCAATCTCGAGATTGTGGTTTCTGCCGGACTGAATGAAAATATGGTTACTGTTCCTGATCTTAAAAACTTCACAGAACAGGATGCTATTACTGCTTTAACACTCGCAGAGCTTTTACCCGGTAATATTTCTTACCTGCCTGATGAATCGGCTGAAGAAGGCACCGTCATGACTCAATCTGTCAGAGCAAATACTGTAGTTCCGAAAGGAACTGCCATCAGTTTCTCTGTTTCCGCCGGTCCCGAAGGAGAGGCAAGTGTAAAGGTTGCAGATACTGAAGCAAAAGCTTCAACAGATACAGACGACGAATACTGGTACAGTTCAATCAATACTGCTGTACAGTTAGGTACCGGAGCAACTCCTGGTGCCAACAATACCATGCTTGTATCCATACGTCTTCGTCAGGATATTGACGGAGAAGAACATTACAAAACTCTGCAGGAAGCTCGCTCATATGAAATCGGAACAGAGCTTCAGGTGGTATTCCCGAGAATCAAAGGAACTGCAGGCGTACAGGTTGGAGTCGTAGAAGTTGTAGATGCCTCTACAGATACTGTGATCGCATCTTTTGAATGTGCTTTCACTCCTGAAAAACAATAGACCATTAGAAGCATGAGGTAAAAATGGCATTAAAAGGAAAAATATTTAAAGGAATAGGCGGATTTTACTATGTTCACACTCCGGAAGGAGATTATGAATGTCGTGCCAAAGGCATCTTCAGAAACCGCAACGAAAAGCCACTCGTTGGTGATGATGCAGAGATAGAACCTGTTCAGGATAGTGAAAAGGAGCATGAGGGGTCTGTCATCCGCATATTACCGCGTAGGAATCAGTTGATCAGACCGGAAGTTGCAAACATTGACCAGGCTGTAGTGGTTTTTGCCTTAAGACACCCTGATCCAAATCTGAGTCTGCTTGACAGATTTCTCATAAACATGGAGCAGAGAGATATACCTGTAGTCATTTTTTTCAACAAGGTGGACCTTATTGACGTACCGGAAACTGCAGAAAACTCTTCCGGCGAAAACTTCTCCGGAAAAAAGAAAAAAGAAAAGAAAAGCTTTATACCGGAGATTCATGCCGATCACCCTGAACTTATCCCTGAGATTTACAGAGCTGCAGGCTACAGGGTATTGGAAATCAGTGCCAAATCAGGTAACTGTTATGAACAGATCATGGATATACTGCGGGGGAAAACTACAGTTCTGTCTGGACCAAGCGGTGTAGGTAAATCATCCATCACAAATCTCATACACCCCGAAGCCAATATGGAAACCGGTGAACTGAGCCGTAAGATCGAACGCGGCAAAAATACCACAAGACATACCGAGTTCTTTTATATCGACGATGACACCTATGTTTTAGATACACCCGGCTTTACATCTTTGTATATCAATGATATCGAGCCGGATCGACTCATGTATTACTTCCCGGAATTCGAGGAATACAGGCATGATTGCCGTTTTAAAACTTGCATTCATATCGGTGAGACCGACTGTGCAGTGAAGTCCGCTGTAAAGAATCGACTCATTTCCAAAGAACGTTATGAAAGCTATGTGCTGCTATACAATGAATTAAAATCACAAAGGAGATACTGATACTATGAAAAGTTACCTGTCACCATCTATTTTATCCGCTGATTTTGGCAATTTAACCAAAAGCATAAAGTCAGCTGAAGATGCCGGAGCCGAGTATATACATTTTGACATGATGGATGGTACATTTGTGCCTAATATCTCCTTTGGCACACCAATCATCCAGGCAGTACGCAAGGATCTCAAAAGCTTTTTTGATGTACACATGATGGTTCAGGAACCTGGCAGATATATCGATGATGTTGCAAAAGCCGGTGCCGACGGAATCACAATTCATCAGGAAGCCTGCATTCACCTTGACAGAACTGTAAACCAGATAAAAGAGCATGGTTTAAAGGCAGGTGTAGCCCTCAATCCCGCAACACCTGTAGAAACTCTGGATTGCATACTTCCAATGCTGGATCTTGTACTTATCATGACAGTTAACCCTGGATTCGGCGGTCAGAAATTTATTCCATATACACTTGATAAAGTACGTTTACTTAAAGAAAAGGCTGATGCTTTAAACCTCAATTTAAATATTGGCGTAGACGGAGGCGTAACACTCGATAATATCAGTTCCATCAAAGCTGCCGGAGCCAATTTCTTTATCGCCGGTTCTGCTGTATTTAAACCGGCTGACAGGATTGCAGATAACGTACGTGCATTTAACGAATTACTGAAGGATTGATTACAACTTATGAAAAAACTTGCTATCATCAATGATTTGAGTGGAGTTGGACGCAGCTCCCTTGCAATCCAATTACCGGTGGCCGCTGCACTTGAAGTCACTCCATGTCCGGCACCTACGGCAATACTCAGCAGCCACACAGCATTTGAAAATGTATCAAAGGCCGATTTTACTGACCATCTTGATGCTTATCTGACAACCTGGAATAAAAACAATTTCCACTTCGACGGTATCCTGATAGGCTACCTGAGCAGCAGAGAAGAACAGAAAATCATAGAGAAATTTATCATACAGCAAAAGGAAAAAAATCCGTATTTAAAGGTAATTCTCGATCCGGTCACAGCAGATCACGGCAGACTATATAAGCATTTGTCCATGGATACTGTTGAAGCTATGCGATCACTTGCAAAGTATGCAGATCTCATATGTCCGAATCTTACCGAAGCAGCATTACTTGTGGACTTCGACTATGATGGTTTGAAGGAAACTCTTGACGGATGTAGTCTGGATGCTGCCAAAGCCATGATTTTCAGTACGCTGATTTCTGCACTTCAACACATAACTGACGGTGCTATTGTTATAACAGGAGTCGAGGAATGCTCCGGTTCAGAGGACCGGCTTCTCAATGTACTTTCTGAGTCAGAAGGGGATATACGTTTCATACGAAATCCGCGTGCCGGAAGCGGAAGACCTGGTACAGGAGATCTCTTCAGCTGCATTCTTGCAGCAAAATATATAAAAGGTGAAGCTTTGGAGTCTTCATGCCGTATTGCCGCAGATTTCGTCAGACAGGCAATCAAACATTCTGAGGATGAGCATGTTCCTGTTATAAACGGTGTTCAATTTGAAGACCTTCTTCAGATTCTATAATATTTCGATATACGATGAATGCTGCTGTTCCATCCATAAACAGATATACTGAAGAAGCAGCATTCAGTATATCTCTTGAAAAAGCGTTTAAATAACGCTATAGTAAGTAGGTGCGTTCAGCATATTTTATTTAGTTATTTCCGGGAGGAGAGAGGATCTTATGTTAGACATTAAATTTGTCAGAGAAAATCCGGAGCTTGTAAAAGAGAATATCAAAAAGAAGTTCCAGGATGAGAAACTTCCACTGGTTGATGAAGTCATCAAGTATGATGCGGAAGCTAGAAAGTGCCAGCAGGAAGCTGACGATCTTCGTGCAAAGAAAAATTCTGTTTCAAAGCAGATTGGTGCACTTATGGCACAGGGCAAGAAAGAAGAGGCTGAAAAGATCAAGGCTGAGGTATCTCAGTATTCTGACAGACTCAAGGAGCTCGAAGAGTTACAGCCAAAACTCAATGAGGAGCTTACAAAGAGGATGATGGTTATCCCTAACATAATCGATCCATCTGTTCCTATTGGTCCTGATGATACTCATAATGTTGAAAATGAGCGTTTTGGTGAGCCAGTGGTTCCTGAGTTTGATGTACCGTATCATACAGATATTATGGAATCTTTCGGCGGTGTTGATATGGATGCAGCCGGACGTGTGGCAGGAAACGGTTTTTACTATCTCCTTGGCGATATCGCACGTCTTCATTCTGCAGTTCTCAGCTATGCTCGTGATTTCATGATCGGAAGAGGATTTACCTATGTAATCCCTCCTTACATGATCCGTTCCAAGGTTGTTGATGGCGTTATGTCATTTGCAGAGATGGATTCCATGATGTACAAGATCGAGGGCGAGGATCTCTATCTCATCGGAACTTCAGAGCATTCCATGATTGGCCGTTTTATCGATCAGATTCTTCCTGGTGACACATTACCTCTTACACTTACATCCTATTCTCCATGTTTCCGTAAAGAGAAGGGAGCTCATGGTCTTGAGGAGCGTGGCGTTTATCGTATCCACCAGTTTGAAAAGCAGGAGATGATCGTAGTTTGCGAGCCTGAGGACGCTATGGACTGGTACAACAAGTTATGGCAGAACACTGTAGACTTTTTCCGTTCTATGGACATCCCTGTAAGAACTCTTGAATGCTGTTCAGGTGATCTTGCTGATCTCAAGGTCAAGTCATGTGATGTTGAAGCATGGTCACCTCGTCAGAAGAAGTACTTTGAGGTTGGCTCATGCTCTAACCTCGGAGATGCTCAGGCAAGACGTCTCAAGATCCGTATCAAGGGCAAGGATGGCAAGATTCATCTCGCCAATACACTGAACAATACATGTGTTGCACCTCCTCGTATGCTTATTGCATTCCTTGAGAATCACCTTCAGGCTGACGGTTCAGTAACCATCCCTGAGGTTCTCCAGCCATACATGGGAGGCAAGAAGGTTCTTACTCCTAAGTGGAATTCAATCGAGGGAAAGAAGTAATAATTATATAACCATATATACTAACTGCCGTATGAACAGATTTATATCTATGATTACGGCAGTTATTTTTATTCTTTTTATGCTCTTATTTCTATATTCTTTATTTTTTGTGTCAGTCTTTAGGAATTCGTAGATTGTATATTTAATTTCCTTAACCTATAATTATAAGACGCAATGCACTGTATAATTTCGATATCAGGCAAATATATGTACTTAAAACTTTCTTAAACCCTCAGACATCTGATTCGACATTGAATATATGCATCAAATATTTCCAAAAAGGTAGGTCAGAAATTGGAACCGCTTATAAAGGTGAGAGATTTATATAAAATCTTTAATATTGGATCCAATAAAGTCTATGCTCTTAACGGAGTATCTTTTGATATTTATCGCGGTGAGTTTATCGCAATTGTCGGTACATCGGGATCCGGTAAGTCAACCTGTCTCAATATGCTTGCCGGGCTTGAAGCTCCTAGCAGCGGAGTTATACAGATAGCAGGTAAACGCATCGATAAAATGAACGAGGCTCAGCTCGTCAGGTTCCGTCGCCAGAATGTAGGCTTTATATTTCAAAGTTACAATTTAATACCTTCAATGAATGCTGTTGAAAATGTCGCCATGCCTCTGATGTTCAGGGGCATTGATTACGAAAGTCGTATGAAATCAGCAAGGAAATATATGGAGTTGATAGGTATCGGAGATCAGGGCTTACATATGCCCAATCAGATGTCAGGTGGACAGCAGCAGAGAGTCGGTATCGCAAGAGCTCTTGTTATTGATCCTAAAATCATTTTTGCCGATGAGCCAACAGGCAACCTTGATTCTCACACTACTGATGATGTTCTGAATCTTATGAAAAAAATCGTTTCAGAAGAGAATCGAACTTTGGTGATGGTCACCCATGATCCACATATCGCCTCATGGGCAGACAGACAGCTTAAAGTAGTTGATGGACATATCGTAGAAACAATCATTAATGAAACAAGTCCCATAGAGACTTTGATAAAAAAAGAAACAGGTGATGCACCCTTCTGCAATGTCACACCTATAGAATAAAAGGTATCCGGTCAGCAGATAAAGGCTTCTGTCAATCTAAAAACCTTTATCTATTGACTGGATGTCGGAGGAAATTATGAGAAAGAACATGTTTGTAAATGTAATTATTAAAAAAGCTTTTGGTGTATATCTCATTTGTTTTTTTGTGATCCTTGCACTGATGCTTTTCAGACCTTATACATCCCATGCGTCCTATGTAGATACTAACCTCAATACATTTGTTCATGATTCAGACCCTACGCCGGAAGGTATCATAGGTCAGGATATGCAGCTTACCGTCCGCATCGGATATAATGGTGTAAACGGACTATATAATCCTAATACATCTGAAATCAATAACGTAAGAGTCCGACTGTCTCAGGATCAGAATCTCGTGAACACCAATGGCATAGTTCCAAGTGCCAACAGGTCCAACCCATACGATTCCGACGATGAAGCTTCAGAATCAGAGGCTTACAACGAGGGTTATCAGGCCGGAGCTTCACGGGCTTACAACGCCTCGCTAGGTTTAACTTATCCTGTTGACGGCGGCAAATATCCTATTGAGATCAATGCTTCGACCATGACACAGGAACAGAAGCTCGGTACTCTCAAAAAAGGTGAGTACAAAGAAATAACCTTTAACGTTCATATAAGAAGTGATATTGAAGCAGGCTATTATGCAGTACCTGTTTCTGTATTTTATGATGTACCGTACAATTCTTCAGGCTCCTATGGCAGTTTGAACAGAGCGGAGTTTATCAACATTTCCGTAGTTGAGTCGGGCACAGTCAACAATCCTGCAACAACAGAAAAAGAGTCTGCATTTGTTGTAGGAGAAGGACAGACAACACCTGCTGCAAGCTATCCGGATCAGATGGATTACTCTGTTGATTTCCGCAATCAGACCAGGCGTACTCTCTATGATGTCAAAGTCCATATGAACAGCACCCTTGACGAGGATGCAGAGATGCAGAACACAGCTTATTCCAAATCCATAGCCACAAAACAGTTTCCTTTCGAGATAAGCCAGTCAAACTATGACCAGACCTTTGACACAGTTGAACCTGATGAGATAATCAGTCCCTCTTACTCTATGGGTATCAAGAGAAACACTGCCAGTGGTTATTATCCTATAAGCTACACTGTAACCTATAAAAGTACTCCTGATGCTACACTGCAGTCGAAAGAAAAACACACCTTTTATGTTAATATCAACAACCCTGCAATGAATGATACCGAACCTGACTCTACCAGAGAGTTCAATGCAAACGACCGTACCAAAGCCCGTCTCGTTGTAGGTTCTTATCATACCGAACCGGAAAACGTATACGCCGGCCAGGCATTTAAACTTTTTCTCGAAATTAAAAATGCCAGTGCAGACATAAACGCAAGTAATATCCTGCTGACTGTTGATTCCGAAAAAGTAGATAATTCCAATGTCTTTTCCACTGAAAATGGAACCAATTCAACGGTCATCAATGCTCTTAATGCCGGTGAGTCCAAGGAAGTATCCTGGACCATGATAGCCTCTGCAGGTGTCAATCCGAGATCATATGCTCTGACTATAAATGAAAAATATGATTCTCCGGAATTTAAAAACGCTGAAGAAAAGGTAACTCTCGATGTGGTGGTAAAACAGGTAGCCCGTCTTTCCTGCACAGGTTATGACATCATGCCCGGATCAGTTTCTGTCGGAAACGAATCCAATATAATGTTCAACATAAACAATACAGGAAAAGTTATTCTATATAACGTAACTGTGGATTTTGCTGCAGACTCCATACAGAACACCAATGCTTACGTCGGAAACATTAAACCGGGAGAGTCCGGTACTGTTGATGCCATGGTTACAGGTATTGCTCCTACCACCGATGATGGAACCATCAATGTCACCATCACTTATGAAGATATCAACGGTGAGGAGTCAACACAGCAAGAGACCATCAATCTTTTTGTAACCGAAGATTTGGGGGAAGACTTCAATATGGAGGATATGGATACAGACGTTACTGAGTCTTCCGGTGTAAAAAATATTGTACCTGCCGGAATAATTGCAGTACTCCTTTCTGCGGTAGCCGGCATTGTATTCATCAGAAAGAGAAAAAAGTCTAAGGAACAGGACATAGATGAGACTATCTGATTTATTTACATTGGCTTTTAATAATCTCAGAAGGCGTAAAACCAGGACATTTCTGACCATACTGGGTGTAGTTATCGGTACTGCATCCATTGTAGTTATGGTCAGTCTGGGTCTGGGCATGAGTCAGATGATGCTTAAATCCTTTCAAAGTGAAGGATCCCTCACCATCATTCGAGTGTACGAGAGCTATGAGAATCGTGAAAATAATTCAAAAAATAAAGCCCAATATGAACTGACAGATGAAAACATTGATATGTTTTCATCTCTTGACCATGTAATCTCAGTAAGTCCTTCCATCGAAGTCAATGTTTCTGCCAAGTGTAACGGTTATGACGGAAGCTTCACCATATGTGGAGTTTCTCAGTATTATCTGTCACAGCTAAGCTTAAGAGAGGGCGGTACTATCCCCAAAAACGACCAGGGACAATTGAGTCTCATCTATGGAAACCAGATACTCTATAACTCCTTTTACAAACCAAGCAGCTATGATTCCATAGATGTTGATCCGGATAAAGACACTATTTTTATAACCTTTCCGCAATCTTCCTATACAGAAAAGACCAACAAAACCGCAGATGAAAGTACGGTTTCTAAACCGGTAAAAAAGTACATATTCCCTGTCACCGGCATCATTGCCGGTGGAAAAGAGGACTGGTCATCCAATTCATATAATGCGTATGCAGACATTGACACTCTGAAGCGATTCCTGCGTAAGCTCTACAAAAAAGCGCTTGTACCAAATCCTCGTACCAACAAAAACGGAAAAGCCTATAATTACTATGTATATGATACAGCTTATGTCTTTGTTGACAGCATGGACAATGTTAAGGAGGTGCAAAATACAATTTCGGATTTAGGTTTTAATGTGAGCTCCAACATGGAATGGCTGGAATCCGCTCAACAGTCTCTCAATATGGTGCAGATGGTTCTCGGAGGCATAGGAGGAGTTTCGCTGCTTGTTGCCGCAATAGGCATTATGAACACCATGATGATGTCCATTTATGAACGTACAAAAGAGATAGGCGTAATGAAAGTTCTGGGATGTGATATGGCTGACATAAAAAACATGTTTCTTTTTGAATCCGGCATCATCGGACTCATGGGGGGCATAGCCGGACTTATGGTCAGCTACCTGATATCCTATATCATCAACTTCTTCACCTCATCCGGCAGCAATGACACTGTATCAATGTTTATAGGTTACAATGATGGAGGTTCTCTATCCTATATACCGCCATGGCTTGCGGTATTTGCCATTATTTTTGCAATCGCAGTCGGTTCTATAGCCGGATACTTGCCAGCAGTGAGAGCCATGAAGCTGAGTCCCCTTGCGGCCATCAGAAATGAATAAATACTATATTGATGCCCACCGTCTCATAGCTGCATATGGCCTCGAATGAATTGTCCCTATACGGCCCCTATGGAATACCAGATATAGTAGATTGATACATGTGAAATATTGTTAATTGGGCTTTAAAATGGTATAATCTTTAGTCAGATTTACACATTTTTATGGACATATATATGTGCGGTTATACTCCGCATAACGATGCCATTACATAAGATACTAGGTAGAAGATAAGGGGAGAAATCATGATTAAAGTAGCTAAATTTGGTGGTAGTTCCTGTGCATCTGCTGAGCAGTTTAAGAAAGTCAAAAGCATAATAACTTCTGATAAGACAAAACACTACATAGTTGTCTCAGCACCGGGTAAAAGAAATTCTAACGATACCAAGGTTACAGATATGCTGTACCAGCTTTACAATGCTGCTTCATCAGAACAGAATTTCAAACCTATACTTGCCAAGATCAAAGCCCGTTATCAGGAGATAATCGATGGTCTCGGACTGAATTTCAGTCTTGATGAGGATTTCGAGAAAATCTCTCATGATCTTCTTGAGGGCGCAGGCAGGGACTATGCTGCATCAAGAGGAGAATACCTCAATGCCAAGCTTATGGCTGCATATCTTGGATTTACATTTATTGATTCAGCATCATGTTTCGTATTTACCAAGGACAGAACATGTGATTTTGCCAAAACGGAAACTGCGATCAATGATGCTCTTACAGATGTTGATTATGCTGTATTTCCAGGCTTCTATGGTGCCAACGAGGATGGCGACATAGTAACATTCTCAAGAGGCGGTTCCGATGTAACAGGATCTCTTATTGCTGCCGCTGAGCATGTTGATCTCTACGAGAACTGGACAGATGTATCCGGATTCCTTGTAGCCGATCCACGCATTGTCAAGAATCCTGAGGTCATTGATTATATAACCTACAGAGAGCTTCGTGAGCTCAGCTACATGGGTGCAGGTGTTCTTCATGAGGATGCCATATTCCCTGTCCGTAAGGAGGGTATCCCTATTCAGATCAAAAACACCAACAAGCCTGATGATCATGGTACACTTATAGTTCAGGACACTTTAAAGAAGCCTCGTTTTGTCATTACCGGTGTAAGTGGTAAAAAGGATTTCTGTGCCCTCAACATTGAAAAAGCCATGATGAATGCAGAAATCGGTTTTGGACGCAAGATACTGTCTATACTCGAGGATAATCATATTTCCTTTGAACATCTTCCTTCAGGCATCGATACTATGACTCTCGTTATCCATCAGGAGGAGCTGGAGAGCTGCGAACAGAAGGTACTGAATGGTATCCAGCGTGCGGTCAACCCAGACATCATTGAGCTTGAATCTGACATCGCACTTGTAGCAGTTGTAGGACGTGGTATGAAGTCCTCCCGCGGTGTTGCCGGACGGATCTTTTCAGCATTGGCCCATGAGTATATCAACATCAAAATGATTGATCAGGGATCCAGTGAGTACAACATAATCATCGGAGTCAGAAACGAAGACTTTGAAAAAGCAATTAAAGCAATATATAATATGTTTGTTTTAAGTGCTTCAAACTAAAAAGAACTATTGATTACTTTTTACCCGGGCCTGAAACCCGGGTATTTTGTTCTATTTTTTGATAATCTGTCAGATGTATGCGTTCACATGCTGTAAGTGAAACTCATATGCTCTGACACGTATATCAAATTACAAAAAACTGGAGACGAAGTGAATATATATATTATAGGCGGCGGTGCAGCAGGCATGATGGCTGCTATAGCTGCAAAAGAAGTAAATGAAAATGCGGAAGTACACATTATAGAAAAGAATGACAAATTAGGTAAAAAGATATTTATAACCGGTAAAGGCCGCGGAAACATGACTAATGCACAGGATATAAATGAATTTTTCAAAAATTACGTCACAAATCCGAGATTTCTGTATTCTGCACTGTATGACTTTACAAATCTTGATGTGATAAAGCTTCTTGAGAACAACGGATGCAAGACCAAAATCGAACGCGGTGACAGAGTTTTTCCGGTATCGGATCATGCCTACAGTATCACAGATTCATTAAAGCATTACATGAAGAAGTTAGGGATTCAGATACATTATAAAACAGAGGTCAGAAAGATAAATTATAAAGGCGGCAAAGTAATCGGACTGGAAACGAACCACGGCAAGTATCCGGCTGACCGTGTCATCGTTGCCACAGGAGGGCTTGCATATCCTTCAACCGGCTCAACAGGCGACGGATACATATTTGCAAAGGACGCCGGCATAAATGTCACAGAAACCTATCCATCACTGGTATGCCTTACAGTACACGAACCTGATGTATACAGATTAAAAGGTCTGACCTTGAAAAATATCAGTATCAATATATGTGACGACAAGGGTAAGAGTTTTTATAAAGATTTTGGAGATATGGATTTCATAGATGAGGGACTCCGGGGGCCTGTGATCATCTCTGCATCGGCCATCATCACAAAGTACCTGAACTCATCAGATCCAACTCTTCGTAAGGAACTGACAGTGCATATAAATCTGAAGCCGGCTTTAAACGATCAGCAGCTGGACGAAAGATTACTTCGTGACTTCCACGAATTCCGAAACAAGGAACTGAGAAATGCTTTCTCAAATCTGTTGCCGGCTCAGCTTATACCTGTTTTCACATCAAGACTGGAATCAAAAGGTGTGGACATAAACAAAAAGACTACAGAAGTAGATAAAGAAACCAGGAAAAAGGTTGTTACTTTACTCAGAGATTTTGAGTTCAACATCAGCGGAACAGGCAGCTTTAAGGAAGCAATCGTAACTCAGGGAGGTGTTTCCGTAAAAGACATCTCACCTAAAACTATGGAATCAAAAAAAATCTCAGGATTGTATTTTGCCGGAGAAGTATTGGATGTAGACGGATATACCGGTGGCTTCAACATGCAGATGGCATTTTCAACAGGTCATCTTGCCGGTCGTTCTGCAGCAGAGGAAGATATTGAAATGTCCTGACACAATATGCTATCTTATTTACTGCATTTTTAAATCATTATCACAAAGAAAGAGGTTATCATCATGCCATATAGTATTGCAATTGACGGACCTGCAGGTGCAGGCAAATCCACAATAGCCAAGGCTGTTGCCAGGGAACTTGGATATGTATATATCGATACAGGAGCCATGTACCGTACAGTAGGATATTACTGTATATGTAACGGTATTCCAATTAATGATGAAACCTCTGTTGTAGAACATACAAAGGATATAGACATTTCCATCGCATATGACGATTCCGGTGTTCAGCAGGTATTCCTGAACGGTGAGAATGTCAGCTCAAAGATACGTACTCAGGAAGTCGGTGAGGCAGCATCCAAAGTATCCCAGTATCAGCCGGTGAGAGATAAGCTTGTAAGTCTTCAGCAGAAGCTGGCTTCCAAGGCCTCTGTTGTTATGGACGGCAGAGACATTGGCTCCAAGGTACTGCCGGATGCAGACACCAAAATCTATCTCACCGCATCCGTTGAAGAAAGGGCCAGACGCCGTGCCAGAGAGCTTGAACAGCGAGGCGAAAGCTGCGATATACGGGAAGTGGAGAGAGAAATCGCAGAACGTGATCACAGAGATATGAACAGAGCCAATTCACCTTTGGTACAGGTTCCTGACGCTGTTCTTGTAGATAGTTCCGATCTGACAATAGATGAAACCATCGATGCAATTTTAGATATTGCAATGAAACGATGAAACAACACATGAGTTATAACAAGGAAACAGATATATGAATGTAACGCTGGCAAAAACTGCGGGTTTCTGTTTCGGTGTTCAGCGTGCGGTAGATACTGTGTACGCAACTATCGAAAGAGAAAACAGTAAACCTGAAGGTGAACGTAAACAGATATACACATACGGCCCCATAGTACACAATGAAGCTGTCATAGAAAAGGTCAAAAGCTATGGTGTTAAAGTTCTGAATACGGAAAATGAATTAAAAGAACTCAATGATGGCATCGTTATCATCCGTGCCCATGGAGTCCCAAAATCCATCTACGATATTCTATCCGAAAGACATATAGAGACCATTGATGCCTCATGTCCGTTTGTACGCAAAATACAGAAGCTTGCCCAAAAGCACACATCTCAAAAAGAAAAAGTTTTTATTGTCGGAAATCCCGCTCATCCTGAAATCATAGGCATAATGGGATGGGCCGATGACAATATTTCTGCCATACCGGACATAGAATCTGCAGAAGCTCTGCCGGACGGAAACGGACAAAAAATCGTTATTTTAGCTCAAACAACATTTAATAGTGATAAATTCAAACTAATTATTGATATTTTGAAAAAAAAGTTTTATGATGTTAATGCTATTAATACGATTTGTAACGCGACTTTCGAGAGACAGAAGGAAGCAAAAGAGTTGGCAAAGAGCTCTGATGCTATGATTGTCATTGGAGGAAGCAGTTCATCCAACACAAAAAAGTTATATGAGATTTGCAAAGACCAGTGTCCAGTTACCCAGTTGATACAAACGGTTCACGATCTTAACTTTAGTTACGATGGCGCGATTCAAAACGTAGGTATTACAGCTGGGGCAAGCACCCCGAAAGAAATTATTGAGGAGGTTCAAAATTATGTCA
>DGVW01000065.1 GCA_002396005.1 Oribacterium sp. UBA4274 | reverse complement strand
AGGACATATCCTAATGAGACAAAGCCAGTCCAGGAATCGGAACCAGGCCCTCAGTCTTTCATTCCCTTGGTTATCGAAGAGGAGAAGACTCAACCCAAGCCAGTCTGGCAGGTATCTCACCTCCGGCTTGAGAGTCCAGACGGCGGTTTCATTGACATCAACAGCAATAACCTGGCAGCTGTGACAAGCCTGCTTCAAAGTCTTTCCTCGCCATGCTAAACTTCAAGAGTAATATTACTTATTATCTGAGTTCGACACCTACAGACATGAGAAAGGGTCGCGAGGGATTGGCAGAGGTTGTTCGTGAGAAAATGCAGCGTGATCCATACATTTATGGCGATGCGTTCATATTCTATTCGAAGGATCTGAAGAAGGTAAAGATCCTGCACTATGACATAAACGGATTCGTGATATATGCGAAGTGGTTTGATGACGGACGTTTTCTGAGTCCCTATTTCAAGGAAGCCCGCAGATGCCACAAGATAAGCCGTGAGCTGCTGATACTCCTACTTTCGACATCAGTCCAAACACGTATCACCATAAATGACGAAGATGGAAAAGAAGCGTGAGTATAGCCATGAGGACATGGAGGCACTTAGAAAGGAGATAGAAGTGTTGCGAATTCGTGCCCGTCAGGTAGATCAGGATATAAGAAACGGTGCTATCAGTCATGAGCAATGGGTGACAGCAGCCCAAGAACTGATGGAACGCAAGAAAGAAATTCTGGAGATCTTGGTCGACGTGGACAGGTATAAGCAGGATTTGCGTGCTGAGATAGAAAAAGAAAAGAAATTACGCGAGGCAGCAGAAGAAAAAATAGCGATTCTCGAAGCAAAAATCAAGAACAACAAAAGTTAACACAACTACCTGGTAATCAGATATTTATGTAACATTTATTAACTCTGAAAAGTTGTGTATCTCACTGGAAATGAGTACCTTTGTATCGTCAAAGTAAAGCAAAATATGGACATCAAGGACATCAACATCAGGAACCTCCAATCGGAGATTATTCGGCTAAGGAACCTCTTGGCCGATCGGGATGTCCTTGTCAAGTCCATGGAGCATGACAAGGAGGAGTGGACCAAGGATGCCCGTGTGGGCTATATCTCTCTTGAAGATCATTTGTCTGACATAGAAGATCTTCGGAAGGAGAATGAGGCTGAGAAATCCCAACTACGGTCAGAACTTGATGAAGAGCGCAGGTTGCGCATGGCAGCAGAGGCCAGAATCAAGGAGCTGGAAGAGGCAGCCTTAAAGAGTGAAGAGGCGCATAAGGAGGAGCTTGCCAATTTTAATGAGGTACAGGAGATGGCGGAAAAGGCCAAAGCAAACGAGATAGACATGATGTCCATTGTCAAGGTCATCCAGAACCGTCTGTTCAACCATAACAGCGACAGGATGCGCTTCCTTAACAGTCAGCTTGACATAGATGACGAGACTGTAAGAGAGCAGGGCTTTGAAGCTATTCTGCAGTCAATATCTCAGGATGCGGATAGGGAACTAAATGGCAACGACGATAGCATAGACAAAGCTCAGGGGCAAGATAATACAGAAAATAATGATAAAGCTCCAAAGGTGAAGCTTCCTACACCTAAGAAAAAGGATAAAAAGGATAAGAAGCCTCGTGGCCGTTATACATTCTCGGCAGAAGTGCTGAAGTCGTTTGGAGTGGACACCTCTAATCTGCCAGAGGGAGCCAAGGCGATATTGAGAAAGGGCAAGAAGGACGAGTGGACGATACAGCTCTTCTATTACAGTCCCGCAAAGGTATATACTAAGGTATACAAGATAGGACGTTTTAATGTGAAAGGGCAGGATCCGATGAGCAGCAAGAAACCGCAGTCCATCGTGGAGAACAATCCGCTTATGCCAAGTTTCAGCCGTTTCTACTTCGAGTCGAAGTTTGCCTACAACCTGAGTGAGGAGAATGTCATCAGGATGCTTGAGAGTATGAAGTGCCACTTCCCACAATCTACGCTGAACAAATACATCCATCAGATAATGGACTACCTCAGAACACGGTTGGAAGCACTGATGCTGGAAGTGATAAGAAGCTGCAACTTTGTGCAGAACGATGAGACCCGCATACTGGTACGCAGCCGCAAGAGCAAAGAGGATAATTTCAAGTACAATACGGAGTATATACATGCAGCCTTGTCACTGGAGAAGAAATTGGTTGTAATGCTCTATAAGGAGGGAAGCCGTAGCCATGAGATACCTGAGGAGAAAATCTTTAAAGGCTCGATGATCGAGTGCTTCACGGCAGACCGCGCTCCATTGTATGTCGCTTTGGAAAAGGATCTGGAGGAGTATTACCTGCAGCGTCAGGCTTGCTGGCAGCATGCCCGTCACTATCTGGTAGACGCTTTCGTCTCTGACCATCGCGTACTGGTGCTGATACAGCTTATTAATGCATTGTTCCTGATAGAGCGTGAGGCCAAAGCGCGAAACTACTCGCCAGAGAGGCGACACCGGTTCCGATTAGATTATAGTGCTTCGATAGTGGGCAAGATAATGAGTCTACTGAAGAAGATGAGAGCTGAAAAAAACAAATATGGGGCATTGGTCATGCGAGCGGTAAATTACATACTCGATGACGAGGAAGCTTTCAAGAAATTCCTTCATGATGGTAGAATAGAAATGCATAACAATGCGGTCGAATCCGTTTTTCGTCACATTGCTATGGGTAGGAGGTGTTGGCTAAACTCTGGAAGTCATGATGCAGCACAGAATATTGCCTTCATGTACTCTCTGTATGAGAGCTGCAAGATGAACAATATTGATTTTGGTGAGTATGTTGAGGACATACTGACCCGTATGATGAATGGCGATGATGACTACAGGTCAATGATCCCATGTTATTATACACCTGGCAAGAAGCAGGAAAAGAAGGTCGCTTGATACTATCAAGTGGCGCAAAGTACAATCAGATAAATTTTTCAAAA
>DGVW01000015.1 GCA_002396005.1 Oribacterium sp. UBA4274 | reverse complement strand
GTACGACTATATCAGTTCTATTTTAGAAAAAGCGTGAATAAATCCAACCAACAAAGGCTGTGGAAGCATCCACAGCCTTTTTCTGTACCCTTTTTTCAAATGTAAAAGCTTAATTGGGCATTTATTTTTGCATTTGATCAAATGAAAATCATTTAATCTTTGCTCATATACAACTCACAGCACCATTGCCACTACGAAATTATACGCAGCACAGACGAGTACACTTACAGGTACCGCAACCATAAGAAGGCGGTTGAATAGTGTGTTTCTGTCCTCTTCCTTTGGTGTTGAACCAAGTATGAGGGATCCGCCTGAAGAGAACGGGCTGATGGCACTTGATTGTGCACCAAGCACTGTACATGCAAAGAGCACAGGAGCAGACAATCCGGTGGATGCTGCTAACGCCGGTATAAGAGGGAAAAGTGCCGGCGCAACAACACCTGTGGTTGAGCTGAAGAAACTCATGATAGCAGCAATGATTGAGAATGCTATAGGAATAAGCGGTTTCGGAACATTTGAACCTACCCAGAGGCTGAGCATCTCAATAGTGCCTGCTTTAACGGCAACTGCAATAAGCATTCCGGCTCCGGCGATCATAATGATGGTATTCCATGGAATTCTTGCGATGGCATCCTTCTGAGGAGCGAGCTTCATGAGTAATGCAATAACCGCAAAAATGATAGCAACCAGACCTACATCAACCTTTCCTGCAATGTAGCTTATGGTTTCATTTCCAGGCATGAGAATCTTGAGAAGAGGGAAAATAAGTACCACAACCATCATGGCAATCATAAGTTTAAGTGTTGTGCTCTGCTCTTTTGTAAATGCTTCAGGCTTGTTGAACACAACGCCTTTACCGATGTTCTTATTTTCCTTTGTTCCGTATCTGAAAATAGCAACAATGATAAGTGAAAAGATCATGGAGAAGAAGAAAATCTGCATTTCCATTCCAAAACTGTCAACAGCAGCAAGCTCCGGAGTTGCTTCGTAAGCTGTATCTGCGAGGCCTCTGAACACAACGCCGAGGTTAGAGGTTGGAAAGTTACCTCCGCAAAGAGCACCACAGTTAATGGCTACAGCGCCGGTGACTTTATCCATTCTTGACTCATCACAAATAACCAAAGTTATGGGTGCAAGGAATGCAAGAACTGTGAAATAGGTTGCTCCCATTACCGAAAGAATTACAGCTACCGCAAAGAGCGCAAAGGGAAGCATTCCCGGAAATTTACGGCATGCATAAAGCAGTGAACTGGACATCTTCTCAAGTGTTCCGTTAATGGCGGCAACATTATAGAAAAGAGATACCGATAGAATTACAAACATGGTGTTCGTAGGCCAGAAAGCGATAACCTCCTTTGGCTTGAGACCCATGATAAAACAACCTATCACATATGCAAAAACGATACAAAAAAGACCTGTATTTATCTTGGTTTTATATCCAAGGTAGATTGCCACGGCGATCGCCAGTATGATGACTGCACTTAACATTTTTATCCTCCAGATTACTTAAACTGTGTCTCATTCTTCAATTCCGAGAAGTCTGTATGGAATTGTTTTGGTCATATGATAAACATGTTCGATAGGAATTCCGTACTCCACAAGATAATGCATATACTCATATATTTCTGTTTCCCAGTCCGGATTTTCAACCTGACCTCCGTCTGTGTCTACCATAACGTGCTCGTATCCAACTTCCTTTATCAGTTCTGCATTTTCTTTTAGATTCAGATGATAAGGCTGCCCTTTACCCATGTTCTGGGCATAACAGCGTTCAAGGATGACATCATAATCCTTAACAAGCCTTATCTGATCTTCAATGGAATAATCGCATACCCACCACTCAGGATGTGTGATTATGATCTTTTTAACACCTGCGTCCCTTGCAGCTTCCACCACTGTGAATGCCTCTTCAGGTGACACATGTGCGGTTCCGAGAGCAACATCATAATCCTTTATGAGCTTGAATACATCGATCAACTCCGGTATGACTTTTCCGCCTCTTATCAGTTCAATTCCTTCAGCAGGATTCTGTCCCATTTTCTCAAGGTGACGTTTTGCAGATTGTGTCGGAAGCCATATTTCCTTAGCACCGAGCTTCAACCCTTTTTCAACAGCCTCAGGATTAACGCCACCGATAACTTTATTCATTACAACACCACCGTACATGGTGAAGCCGGTATTCTCTCCGTAAACACGCTTAACATACTCATTTGCTATTGCAGCACGGTTCACCGTAAATCCGAGATGTGATTTGATAACTATTGCTCTGGCTCCGACTCTTACAGCCGCATCCGCAAGCTGCAGATCATTATAGGCACGGGTCCTCAGATCCGGATTTGTGTGTACATGCATGTCACATATACCTTTAAGCGATACTCTGCTCATATTCCCTCCTTACATGCTCACTTAAGTGTTTCAGGTGCCAATGTTTACATCCATTCAAGATGTACATCTGGTGATTAATGAAATATCAACAATTATTCTGTTGAATGGTATTCATTAATCTTTAAAATGAGTATAATTAATAAAAGCATATCGCAGAATACGTTTTTTTATTATATATCGTATCGGTTTTTCCGATAGGCTGCGGAATGGAGATTGCTATGGAAATAAAAGAACTGAATTATCTGATCGCAATTTACGAAGAACGGAGCATATCCAAAGCTGCGGAAAGACTATATATGGCACAATCCAGTCTTTCTCAGTTCCTGACCACCTATGAAAGTAATCTGGGACACAAGTTATTTATCCGTACTTCAAATGGTGTCCGTCCTACTGAATCCGGGCAGATTCTGATTGATTATGCCTATCACACCTTATCAGAATACCATAGAGTGCAGGATCAGATGCAGGATGTTTCCAATCTTAATGCAGGACATGTCATTCTGGGAATCAGTTCCTTCAGAGGTTCCTATCTGCTTC
>DGVW01000081.1:1340-3304 GCA_002396005.1 Oribacterium sp. UBA4274 | reverse complement strand
TCCGCGAAATGGGTAAAGAAATGGTAGGAAACATTGAAGACATATGTAACGGAAAAATGACAAAGGCTGAAGCATTCGGATTCTCTGATATAGCAGTGGATCACGTGTGCAGATACGTATAAGGGAGGATGATCATCATGTCGCAGGCTACAATTACACTTATTATTCTGGCAGTTGCCATCACACTCTTAATAGTTGATAAATTCCCAATGGGATTAGTTGCCTTTTGTGTGCCACTTGTCTTGTATTTTACCGGCATTATTGAAGCTAAAGATATATTTGAAAGTGTTATTAACAGTAACGTTCTTTTGATTTTGGGAATGTGCGTTATCGGAGCTGCTTTCTTTAAAACAGGTCTTGCTTATACTACAAGCCGTTTGATGCTTAAGCATACAAAAAGTCAGAAAGGTCTGATGCTGGTTGTATTTCTTTTGGCAGGAATTATGTCAGGCTTTGTGTCAAACAGCGGTACTGTTGCAATCCTTATACCTATCGTTATGGGAATTGCTTCCGGAGCAGAGATCAAGCCTATAAAGCTTCTTCTTCCTCTTGTAGCCGGCGCTACAATCGGAGCTGATATTTCCATCATCGGTTCACCCGGAAACCTCATTGCCAAAAACACTATAGAAGAATTCAGCAATGGAACCATGACGGTAGGATTCTTCGAATATGCAAAGATTGGTATTCCAATGCTTATCGCAGTCTCAGTACTTTATTACTTTGTTGGAGATAAACTCATTGCTGACAGAGATGCAGGTGATAGTGTATCTAAGGAGCAGGATTACAGCAATATACCGCATTGGCAGAGAATCACAACACTTGTAGTTATGGTTCTGACTATCGCAGGTATGGTGATGAAGGATTACCTCAGTTTTCTTCCGCCGATACATATCACCGCCTGCTGTGGTGCTGTAGCAATCGTTCTTGCAGGAATTCTTTCTGAGAAGGAAGCTTTTGCATCCTTTGAGATACTGACAGTTTTCATGCTTGCATTCATGATGCCCCTTGGAAATGCATTGAACAGTACAGGTGCCGGAAAGATGATCGCCGATACAGTTATCAGCCTTACCGGTAATTCAAGCCCTACAGTTCTTATGGCTGCTCTTTGGATACTTACATGGGGACTTACCCAGGTTATGAGTAATACAGCTGCCTGCACACTTCTTTGTCCAATTGCCTGGACGATAGCAGAAGCCCTGGGTGCGGATCCAAGAGCTGTAGTAATTGCAGTTTTCATCGCCAGCAGCGTCGCTGTATGTACACCTATGGCTATACCTGCAAACTCAATGATCATCGGACCCGGAAATGTCAGATTCAAAGATTTCATCAAACCGGGACTCGCTGTAAGTGCAGTATGCTTTGTGGTAAGCATGATACTTCTCCCGATTTTCTATCCGTTCTATTGAAATCGTAAAAGCTTGAAGTGAAGGAAAGAAATACATAATATATCAGGTACAGAAGTGGGTGGCATACGTATTTGCCACTCACTTTTATTTTAGAATTTTTTTAGAAATAAAATGAAGAAAGCCTATTGACCTGGAGTGAACTCCAGGGTGTAGTATGACCATACAGAAACCGATATTAAACAGTAATAATTGAGGACATTTTTATAGAGGTAAGAAGAAATAAATGAGAGATATGGTTATAAAGAACGAAACTTTTGATGAAGAGAGAGCCCTTTATGGGAGCAGAGATATCATTGTGGAGGGCTGCAGGTTTGACGGCCCCGCAGATGGAGAGAGTGCTTTTAAAGAGAGCAGAAATGTTGTGGTGAAGGATAGCTATTTCAACCTCAGATATCCGTTTTGGCATGATGATGGGCTTTCGCTAGATGGCATTGAAATGACTGAAAGCTGCAGGGCAGCTCTTTGGTATACAAATGATGCGAACATAAGAAATTCAAAAATGCACGGAATAAAGGCACTGAGAGAATGTTCCGATATAAATATTGAAAACTGTGACAT
>DGVW01000081.1:0-1150 GCA_002396005.1 Oribacterium sp. UBA4274 | reverse complement strand
CAGTACATTACGGATTCAGTTTTTGAGAACTGCAATTTTGATACAAAGGATGCTTTCTGGCATGCAAAAAATGTTGTTGTGAGGAAAAGTGTGGTAAAAGGTGAATACCTCGCTTGGTACTGTGAAAATGTCACTTTTGAAAACTGCACCATCATCGGGACTCAGCCCCTTTGCTACTGCAAGGGACTAAAGCTTATAAACTGTAGGATGATCGATACAGATCTTGCCTTTGAAAAGTCAGATGTTGAAGCAACCATAACCACTCCGATGATCAGTATCAAGAATCCTCTTTCGGGTTCTATAGCGGTTCCCGAGGTTTCAGAGATCATCAGGGATGATGAGAATTCCAACGGAAAGATTATAGTAGGCGGAAAGGAAAAGTGTGCCTGATCAGAGGACACAGGGAAATACAGGAGCCAATCAGGTAAGCAACTGTATGTCAGATATTAAGACTCAAAAACAGCATCTATAGATGAGGAGAAAAGCCATGACCATCAAAGAAGTATGTGAAAAATACAATCTGACTCCGGATACGCTCCGTTATTATGAGAGAGTTGGTGTTATCCCGGAGGTTACAAGAACAGCCGGGGGAATCAGGGATTATCAGGAAGTTGACATCGGATGGGTGGAGAATGCCGTCTGTATGCGTGATGCCGGAGTTCCGGTGGAAATGCTGATAGAATACGTGAAGTTATTCCGGGAAGGTGATAACACCATAGATGCCAGGACAAATCTGCTTAAAGAAGTAAGAGAGCAGATTCTGGAAAACAGGAAAAAGTATGATATCGCACTGGAAAAACTTGAATACAAGATAGGCAGATATGAAATAGCACAGAAAACAGGTAAACTTACCTGGGAGTAAATTCAAATTATAGATCTGGGTAGTAAGTGCAGACCTGTCGGTAGAAGTGCCAAGGTGATGCCTCATACCTTGGAGATGACTGGGATATGTAGGTGGCTTATTTTTTTATGGGACAGCTATAAACTGAAATTTTGCTCATGAACAAAGGCTGGCACAGGCTGCTTCTGAAAATGTTGCTGTTCCTCAGAAGCTGATCTGCTGCCCCTTCTCCGGTTCATCAAATTTTAATACAGACATATCGCCATAAAAAGAATGATTATGGTACAATGTTAACCAAAAGATACATGC
>DGVW01000102.1 GCA_002396005.1 Oribacterium sp. UBA4274 | reverse complement strand
CGCAGCTCCGTCTGTATCTGCAGCAAATGAAGCTTCTTCTAATAGTGGAGAATATCCAACAGAAGAAGAAATGACTTTTATGGATCAGAACGTAAGATCTATTCTGCTTGATTTCTGTGAACCATGGGTTAGATTGGCCTGGTATAAAGGTAAGTTTGATGAAGAAAAAGAAACTTTAACAGATGAACAGGTACGAAAACTTGCAAAAGCCATAGATATCAGCGATCTTCTTCAGAGTCTTGAAGATAAGCAGCTTCATGATTATGCAAAAGAAATCGGTTGTCCTTTGAGTCCAATAAAGGATAGACAGATTGATATGATTATTAAGTTTATCAGAAAAAATAACGGCTAAATAAAATAAACGAGGAATGAAATGAGTGTATTACTTGGTATTGATTTAGGTACAACAAACTGCAGTGTTACTGCAATTGATGAAAACGGAAACACCACAATTGTAAAAAACAGGGATAATGAATATATAACTCCATCTGCAGTGTATTTTAATACGATTCCAAATAATTACATTATTGGTAAACGTGCCAAAGAAAAGGCTTCTACAGATCCAAAAAACCTTGTTACTCTTGTAAAAAGAGAAATGGGAAAGGTTAAGGAAGAAGTTCGTTTCAACAGATATGACAGAAAATTTCATCCTTATATTTACTGGGGAAGAACCTTTTCTCCGGAAGAAGTATCTTCAAAGATCCTCAATCAATTAAAGCAGGATGCACAGGCTGCTTTGAATTGCGAGATTACAAAGGCTGTTATTACTTGTCCTGCATATTTTGGTCAGAATGAAAAAGAAGCAACCCGTCTTGCCGGAGAACTTGCAGGTCTTGAAGTTTTAGAGGTTATTCCGGAACCTACTGCTGCCTGTCTGCAGTATGGAACAATGTCAAAAAAGGATAATGAACGCATTTTTGTTTTTGACCTTGGTGGTGGTACCTTTGATATTACAATCGTAGATGTTACAAGCGGAAGCTCTGGAAAAAAGATTGATGTAAAATGCTGCGGTGGGGACTCTAAGCTTGGTGGAGCAGACTGGGACTACTATATGCTCGATTACATGCTTAATCGTTTTGACCGCGAGTATCATGTTGACCTGGCTTTTGAAGAAGGCACCGAAAAAGATATTACTTACGGAAAACTTACTCTTGATGTAGAAAGAGCAAAAAAAGAGTTATCAAAGCCTGATGTAACAGAAACTAAAATTGTAATGGAATATGGTGGTGCTAAGCTTGAAGAAGTAATTACAAGAAAGAAATACGCCGAAATTACAGATCAGCTTACAGAACAATGCAAAACCTACTGTCAGAATCTTTTGCTTGATAATAATCTTACCTGGGATGACATTGATACAATTTTGATGGTTGGCAGTATGAGTAACTGTCTTTTTATTCAGGAAGCACTTGCCCAGTGGAGTGGTAAGCCTGTTAATTTTGGTATTGTTAATCCAAAAACCTGTGTTTCAGAAGGTGCTGCTATCCGCGCTTATTCAAAGCTTTGTGCTTCGGAAGGCCGCCAGACTGTTGTAAAGACTCATGCTCAAACCTTTAAATATGATTCTGAAGATCCGGAAGCTATTGCAAAAATTGAAGAAGAGACCAGCGAAGCCGAAAGAGTTTCTACTGTTATTGAATCTGCAACAAGTGTTCTTCCTGCCTCTATTTGTCTTAAGCTTCTTAGAAAGGGCGAAGACTATGCATATAAAATGCTCAAACAAAATCAGCCTTATCCGTGTTCATTTGTTAAAGAATTTCCTTTAAGCAAAGACGATATGGATGAAGTTACTTTGACAGTTCTGGAAGGTGAAAAAGAAGATCCTTCTTATTGTGTAGAACTTGGAAGTGCTGTTTTGCCATTGGAAGGAAGTCACTCAAAGGGTGATAAGGTTTCTGTTTCATTTAATGTTGATGAAAACGGAATCATTCAGGTTTCAGGAATTGACCTTAAAACTAATAAATCTGTAAAAGCAGAAATACGACGAAAAAATACACTTTCATCAGACGATATCGCAAAAGCAAAAGAAGATGTTGATAATGATGAATTTGAATTACCATAAGGGGAAGAATAATGAGTAAATCGAAGAATAAAAACAAAAATTCCAGCCAGAATATTGAAACAGATGATGAGGAATTTTCTTTAGGAGAGTCTGACGATTTTGCTCTTGGAGAGTCCGATGATTTGTCCCTTGGAGACTCAGAGGATGATTCTTCCCAGGCCAATGAAAAACAGGGATCTGATACAAGTGTAGATATTGATGAGTTTTACAGAAAATTTGTTGAAGCCTATGTTAATTCAAATTACCGCGAAAAGGAATATGAAGATTTTATTCTTCAGGGAAACTTAAACTCTAAGTCAATATACGAATATTTTGGATTAAAACCTTTTCAAATTCCAAATGATGATGATAAAGAAAGAATAACTGATTATTGTGCAAAGCTTTCTGCTAAAGCCGAAGATTATCAGAGAACAGACCAGGCCAAACGAGATACTTTAATTGACTGTATTGGTGTATTAAAAGCTTTCTTTACTACAAACAAGAGTACTCTTATTAAGGAGCGTCTCGAAACTCTTGAATGGAATAAGTTTGAAACTACAATTGATGAAAAATGTGAAGACAAAATTGTAGAAATTGATGAAATGCAGAACCTTTTCAAGAATGGTCTGCGATTAGGTCTTTTCTACGATAAAGAAACTCAAAATTCTTTCAGAGAAAAACTTAATGAAGAAATAAAAGAAAGAGATGCAAAAATAGAATCTCTTGAAGATGCCTTTAAAAACTGGTTCCAGAATTATTCTATACAAAATCCAAAGGGTGTTCAAAATACAATTGGTAATAAAATTATAATTGCAAAAGCTTATAAGAGATACAATAAGGCTCTTGCATTTATTAATGCCGAAGAAGACAACACTACAGACCAGGAATATATTGATAAAATAGAAGAAATTCTTAAAGATTTCGGCTTTGAACTTACAAGTCCATTAAAACTTCTTGAAGAATATATTGATGATTATGTTTCTAAGCATAATCTTGATATAACTCAGCTTTCTGAAGGTGATTACAATTCCTTCAAGAACAAAGCAACTGATGATTATGCTATCTCAGAAAATGACTGGGAAAAATTTGTCAAAGAAAAGAATATTGGTTATATTTCAAACGAATCCCTGACTCAACAATTAGTACTCACCAAAACAGACGAAGAAAAGCAAAAGCTTACACAGGAAGTTGCAAATAAAGTTCTTGAACTACTTCCTCAGATTAAAGAAGTTTTAAATAACCGCACATCAGATATAAAAATTGTAAACCGGCTTATTAACGAAGCTTCAAAGTGGATTGGAAAAGATGTCTATACAGACAGAATTAACAATTACAAGGAGTTTACAGATAAGGTTGCTAAATTGCATGAGCACAAGCAGCATTTACAGGCAAGCCTTGCAGATGTTAATAAGCAAAAACGAAAGAAGGGCTTTAAAGCTTTGTTAATTCTTATCATCCTGGGCCTTTTGGGAGGCGGTGGCTTCTTTGGTTATAAATATATACAAAGCGATGCCGGCCAGGAAAAATTAGCACAGATAAAGGCTCGTATTCAGACTGCAAAAGAAAATAGAGCAATAAAAAAACTTGAAAAACAGCTTGCTAAAATGGCCGGTATGGGTTTAGAAGATTTTGTTCCGGTAGAAGGTGGAACTTTCCGAATGGGAAGTTCTACCGGAGATGATGATGAGCGTCCGCTTCATAACGTTACCCTTGACAGCTTCTATATTTGTAAGCACGAAGTAACTCAGGCAGAATGGAAAGAAGTAATGGGAACAAATCCTTCTGCCTTCCCTGTAGACAATCATCCTGTAGAACAGGTTAGTTGGATTGATGCGGTAGAGTATTGTAATAAACTCAGCCAAAAATTAGGCCTTACACCATGTTACAAATTTGACTCTCAAGCTGGAGACTATGTTTGCGATTTTACTGCAAATGGTTACAGGCTTCCAACCGAAGCTGAATGGGAATATGCTGCCCGTGGCGGTAAAGAAAGTAATGCTTATTCTTATAGCGGTGGAAATGCTATGTCTTCTTTAGGCTGGTACAAAGAGAATGCCACTACAACAAACGAAGTAATGACAAAATCTGCTAATGAGCTTGGCATTTATGATATGAGCGGAAATGTCTGGGAATGGTGCTGGGACTGGTATGCAAATTATACTTCTGAAGATGTAACAAATCCTCGAGGGGCATCATATATTTCTTCCCGAATTTTCAGAGGTGGCAGCTGGTATAGCGAAGAAACTGCCTGTACCCCAACTTATCGTGGCAGCAGAGCTCCGGAAACTAAAGGAACTTATCTTGGTTTCCGTGTAGTTCGTTCAAATGTAGCTTTTAAAGGACTTGCTGTTACCGGCGCAGCAGATAATGCTTCTGGTGAAATCAGCGAAACACAGTCTAGTATAGAACAGATGAGATCTCAGCTGGAAAAAGAAGAAGCTATGCAACAGGCTCAGAAAGCACAGGCAAAAGAAGCTAAACGTGTAGCAAGACAGCAGAGAAATGAGTATAGAACAAGAAATATAAGAAACTTTTTCTACCAATTGACAGGTTTTGAAAGAATAGCCCTTATTCTTAGCGGAATATATTTTGTTATTATGCTCCTTATTGCATTGGCTACAAAGAAGTTTGGTGCCTGTGCTTTATATTTCTTCCTGCCTGTAATAGGTTTAATAGGAGGAGCCTTTCTGGGCGCTTTCCTTCAGGGAAAAGTTAATAGAGAGACCTTTGCAATAGTTCTCGCTGTTATAGGTGGAATAATAGGTCTGGTCGGTGGTTTTGTCGGTCTTCTTATTGGTGCCGTCGTAGGAGCCCTCATTGGTTATTTATTGAGTGCTATAGTCTTTATAATTATCCCGATTGTTTTTGTGGTAGGGCTTGCTTTTTTGGCTTTCTTTATAGTAGATAGTAATTATCTATGGTAAATGGTAGAGGTATATATGAGTGACGAAGAGTTTTCTTTAGGAGAAAAAGAAGAAGTAATTAGTTCTACAGAAACAGGTCTTTCTGATTCTGATGTTAAAGATGACAATAGAATTTCAATTGATGATTTTTATGATTTAATGGTCAAAGATTGGCGTGAGGGTAGGCGTGCTTCTTATGACGTATATCTTCAGCAAGGAAATATAGCAGGTGTTACAATATACCAGATTATGGGTATGGAACCATTTGCCGAATTGTCTGATGATGACATAAAACGAATAGACAGTTGGAAAAATGCCTGGGCAAAGGAAGCCGAAAAGTTTCAGAAAACGGATCTTAGTAAAAAAGAAGACCTTGTTGATGCAATTGGTACTCTGTGTGCATACTTTTTAAATAAAAAACGAAACGAAGAATTCAGGGAAGTTATAAAAAATGCTACCTGGGCTCAATTATCAGCTTTGATTGCAGATAAATGTTCAGACAAAATTGTTGAGTTATATGAATTTGCATCAATTCTGAATGCCGCAGCTGAATATGGCTTACTTTCTGATGAACTTAGGGCACAAACAATAGAAACAATAAAAGAACAAATCAAAGACAGCGAGTCATCACTTCAAAATATTGATGAAGCCTTCCTTGAATATTTTAAGAAATACACAAGTCAGAATTCTAAGAATATTATTGATAATGAAACAAATAACAAGAACCTTATGGAAAAATATAAGGAATTAAAGTTGTTTGATAACCAGATTAATAATATAGAAAAAGAAATCTCTGATGCTCAGTTAGGAAAAGATTATAAGGTATTCTTAAAGAAGCTCAATATTTCTTTGAGACCTGCTGAAGATGTATTTATAGAAGAATACTTTAATGAATTTAAGAATTCGCATGATTTGTCTCAGCCATTATCTGCACAGGATTATGCAAACCTGAGTATTATGGCAAAAGTTTCATACGGATTTTCAGACGAGCAGTGGAAGCGGTTTGAATCCGAGAATGGGATTCTTGTAGATAAGGGAGTTTCGCAGGAACAGTTCGATACTATTTTGAATGAGGAACGTGAAGCTCAGCAAAATGAAATTCAGGATTTGAAGTTAGAAATTGAACGTCTTAAACGCGAAAATGAACTTAATAAACAGCCGGCAGTGAAAGTATCTTCTGTTGTTCCTTCAAGACCAAGACCTGTCGTTACAAGGCCAAAAGTATCTGAAAAAAAGAGAAGTGTAGCTTTACTCTTATGTTTATTTTTAGGCGGATTAGGAGCACATAAATTTTATACAGGCAGAATAAAAGCTGGTATTTTTACATGCCTTGCTTGTTGTATTTATATTGGATGGCTTTTTGTATTAATTGATTTTATCAAAATACTTGGCGGTACATTTAAAGATAGTAAAGAATTACCATTAAAGAATTGGTAATTTTGAGGACTTTCCGATATGAAAAGAGTGATTTTTGCTTTTACATTATTAATGCTTTTGTGTTCAATGCTGCTTGTTTCTTGTGATTCAAGTGATAAATTCCTTGCTGATTATGAAAAATTTGCCCAGAGAATTGAAGAGGCTGCAGAAAACGAAGAAACAAATCAGTATGCATATTTTGAAAAAGAAATGCTCAAATATGATGCAAGGGTTGTAAAAATCAAGCAGTCCGGAAAATGGTCTAAGAGTGATGAAACTGATTACAACATAATATCCGGAAGAATCACTCTGGCAATGGCTAAGCTTGGATTATATAAAACTACCGATGGTATTCTTAATACTCTAAAGGGTATTGGCGAAAGACTGTCTAATTAACCTCAAAAATCTATAAAAATTCTGTAAAATTCTCAAAATTTAGTTGACGATTGCACTCTTAAATTATTAATTTTAAAGATAACAATAATTTTTTACTTTGTGAGAAGTGTAATGTCAGACAAAGAAAACGAAACTAAAGAAGAAGAAAAGGTAGACGCTGCAACAGACTCTTCGACAGGTTCAGAAACCCAGGAAGGCGCAGATACAGCAGCTGCTGCAGACTCACAGGCTCAGGATCAGGCTTCTGAAGAAAAGGAGCTTTCTCCCGAAGAAAAGATTGCTGCCCTTGAAAAAGAAATTGCAGATCTTAAGACTCAGGCACTTTACAAGGCTGCCGAAAACGACAACTGGCGTAAGCGCATGATGCAGCAGAAAGACGAAGCTGTTGCTTATGCAAATGCATCTCTTTTGGGCGATTTGCTCGATAGTCTGGACAACTTTGACCGTACTCTTGATGCTGCAAAAGATGCAAAGGATGCAAAATCAATTGCAGACGGCATTAAGATGATTAACAAGTCGCTTGTTAAGATGCTCGAAGATAAATATGGTCTTGTAAGCTACGGAAAAGAAGGCGATGAGTTTAATCCAGAAGAGCACGAAGCAATCGGCCGTCAGGAAGACGAAAAAGCAAAGAAAGAAACTCTGGCTCAGGTATATCTTAAGGGATATAAACTGAAGGATAAGGTAATAAGACATGCTAAGGTAATGGTTAAGGTACCGAAGGCATAAGTCATCCTCGGGCTTGACCCGGGGATCTCAATAAAAAATAGATTGTCGGGTCAAGCCCGACAATGACATAGGTATAAAGCGAGGTAAATAAAATGGGAAAGATCATTGGTATTGACTTGGGAACAACAAACTCTTGTGTTGCCGTAATGGAAAACGGTGAACCGGTTGTAATTCAGAATGCAGAAGGTGGAAGAACAACTCCTTCTATTGTAGGTTTCACATCTAAAGGAGACCGCATTGTTGGTGCTCCTGCTAAAAACCAGATGGTAACAAACCCTAAGAACACTGTATATTCTGTAAAACGTCTTATCGGACACAGATTCAGTGAACTTCAGGGAGAAGCAACAAAGCTTCCATATAAAGTAATTGATAACGGATCAGACTGCCGTGTAGAAGTAGAAGAGGCCGGAACTACAAAACAGTATTCACCTCAGGAAATCTCTGCTTTTATTCTTCAGAAAATGAAGAAAACTGCAGAAGACTATCTTGGAGAGCCTGTAACAGAAGCTGTTATTACAGTACCTGCTTACTTCAATGACTCTCAGCGCCAGGCAACAAAAGATGCCGGTAAGATTGCAGGTCTTGATGTAAAGCGTATCATCAATGAGCCTACAGCTGCAGCTCTTGCTTATGGCCTTGATGAGGGTAATGAGCAGAAGGTTATGGTTTATGACCTTGGTGGTGGAACATTTGATGTATCTATCATCGATATCGGAGATGGTGTTATCGAGGTTCTTTCAACAAATGGTGATACACGTCTTGGTGGTGATGACTACGATGCACGTATCCAGAACTGGATGGTTGAGGAGTTCAAAAAGACTGAGGGTGTAGATCTCAGCAAGGACAACATGGCTCTTCAGAGACTTAAGGAAGCAGCAGAGAAGGCCAAGAAGGAGCTTTCTGCTTCAACAACAACAGATATCAACCTTCCATTCATCACAGCTACTGCTGAGGGTCCTAAGCATCTTGATATGACTCTCACAAGAGCTAAGTTTGAGGAGCTTACATCTGATCTTACAGAGAGAACAGCGGTTCCTGTAACAAATGCTCTTCGTGATGCAGGATTCACAGCCGGTGAGATCGATAAGGTTCTTCTCGTAGGTGGTTCAACACGTATGCCTGTTGCTCAGGATAAGGTTAAGCAGCTTACAGGCAAGGAGCCTAACAAGTCTCTTAACCCTGATGAGTGTGTTGCCATTGGTGCAGCTATCCAGGGTGGTAAGCTTGCAGGTGATGCCGGTGCAGGTGATGTCCTTCTTCTTGATGTTACACCGCTTACACTTTCCATCGAGACTCTCGGCGGTGTTGCTACACCTCTTATCAAGAGAAACACAACTATCCCTACAAGACAGTCTCAGGTATTCTCAACTGCAGAGGATAATCAGACAGCAGTAGATATTCATGTAGTACAGGGTGAGCGTGAGTTCGCACGTGACAACAAGACTCTTGGACAGTTCAGACTTGACGGTATCCTTCCTGCAAGACGTGGAACTCCTAAGATCGAGGTAACATTCGATATCGATGCAAACGGTATCGTTAATGTTTCTGCCAAGGATCAGGGAACAGGTAAGGAGCAGCACATCACTATCACATCCGGCTCTAATATGAGCAAGGAGGATATCGATAAGGCTGTTAAGGAGGCTGCTCAGTATGAGGCAGCTGATAAGGAAAAGAAGGAAGCTATCGAGACAAGAAACGGTGCTGACTCTATCGTATTCCAGACCAAGAAGGCACTTGAGGATGTTGGAGACAAGATTTCAGGAACAGATAAGGCTCAGGTTGAGGCTGATCTTAAGGCTCTCGAGGATGTTCTCGCAGCTAACCCTCTTGAGTCCATCACAAAGGATGGCGCAGAGAAGATCAAGGCTGCTCAGGAAACACTTATGAAGTCATCACAGGCTCTTTTCTCAAAGGTTTATGAGCAGGCTCAGGCAGCTCAGGGAGCAGCCGGTGCCGCAGGTGCACAGGGTGATGCTTCACAGGGCGCACAGCAGTCATCAGGTTCAGATGACAACGTTGTAGACGGTGACTTCAAGGAAGTTTAATTGAATAACACATCTTAATACAGGTCCCGTGTTTCAGAATTGATTGGTTTTTGAAACAAAGATTACAGGCTTGGGGGCTTTACATTGAAGATGTTGTAGGTTATTATTCTTTCGCCTCCGGTGCTTTGCACCGGGGGCAATATGTCGATTATAGAAAGCACCTTGCATCTGGTGAGGTGTTATTAGGAGTTAATGATGGCAGAACAGAAGCGAGATTATTATGAGGTCCTCGGTGTAGATAAGAACGCCGATGATGCAACAATCAAGAGAGCTTTCCGTAAGCTTGCCAAGAAGTACCATCCGGATGCAAATCCGGGTGATAATGCTGCTGCTGAAAAGTTCCGTGAGGCCAATGAAGCTTACGCAGTTCTTTCAGATGAGCAGAAGCGTAAAGCTTACGATACATATGGTCATGCAGCCTTTGATCCAAATTCAGCGGCTGGTCAGAGCAGTGGTTTCGGCGGTTTCGATTTCGGCGGCATGGATTTCTCAGATATATTCGGAGATATCTTTGGATTCGGCGGCGGAAGCAGAGGAGGATTCTCTTCATATGGCGGAGCAGCTAATCAGGCTACCCGCGGACAGTCTATCCGCACCGGAGTACGTATCACATTTGATGAAGCTATCAAGGGATGTAAGAAAACGGTCAAAATCCGTTATAAGGATGAGTGTAAAACCTGTAAGGGCTCAGGTGCCAAGCCTGGAACTGAGCCTGTGACATGTACAAGATGTAATGGACGCGGACAGGTAGTAGTCACACGCCAGAGTATGTTTGGTACTATCCAGCAGGTTACTACATGTCCTGAATGCCAGGGAAGTGGTAAGATCGTCAAGGAGAAGTGCGCTGACTGTCACGGAGAGGGTTATATCACAACTCAGAAGAACATCGAAATCACTATTCCGGCAGGTATCGATGACGGACAGACACTTCGTCGTTCAGGCGGCGGAGATCCGGGACAGAATGGTGGTCCTAGAGGAGATTTGCTTGTAGATATCGCAGTATCACAGCATCCGTTCTTTAAACGTCAGGGTGTAAACATTTACTCCACAGAGGAAATCAGCTTTGCTACAGCGGCTTTGGGCGGAAAGAAGATCATCCGTACAGTAGACGGCAATGTTGAACTTCAGATCAAGCCTGGAACACAGTCTGACACCAAGACAAGACTTCGTGGCAAGGGTGTACCAAGCCTTAACAATCCGAATGTACGTGGTGACCAGTATGTTACTATCGTAGTTAATATCCCTTCTACTCTTAACAAAAAGCAGAAGGAGGCTCTCAAGGCTTACGCTGAGGCCTGCGGTGAGACAGTAGAAATTTGATTGGTCAAAGAACCTGATTCGAAGAGAGTCAGGTTCTTTTTATATCACAGAGAGTCAGGCATTTTTATATCACAGAGTTTTACTTTTAGATATTTGCTGTTATAATAGCGTGGATTTTATAATTGAAGTTTAACTGTGCTTTTTTATGTCAAACTGAAGCTGTTTTTTGTCGTTCCTGTATGGATTTATGTTAAGGATGATAGAGAAGAAAATTCAGAATTGGTGGTAAAGGGAAACGAGGTTTATGCATCATTTTTTTGTGAACAAATCTGATATAGATACTGATACACGTGAAGTTCATCTTACAGGTGACAATTATAACCATTTGAAAAATGTACTTCGTGTAAGAGTCGGTGAGAAGATACTGATCTCAGATGGCGAGGGCACTGATTACGAGTGCGATGTGACTGAGATACATGATGAAGAATGGATAAAAGAAACTGCTATGGGGACCGGTCGAGGTGCCAATATTTCTGACATAAGGGATATTTCAGAACCGGAAGTTATCCTTCATATCAATTTTGTAGAAGAGATACATGAACTTCCTGCAGAGATTTATCTGTTTCAGGGTCTGCCTAAGCAAGATAAAATGGAACTTATCATTCAAAAGGCTGTTGAACTCGGAGCACACTCGGTGATACCACTTGACTCCAAAAATACAGTCATAAAACTTGATGATAAGAGAGCACAGAAGAAAGTCGATCGCTGGCAGGCGATTGCAGAAGCTGCAGCCAAGCAGTCAAAGCGTTCTATCATACCGGAAATCCATCCTGTCATGAAGTGGAAAGATGCCATGGAGTATGTCAGGGACTTTGATCTAAAGCTCATCCCGTATGAAAATGCCAAAAGTATCAAGCACACTATGGAGGAACTTGGTAAACTCCCGGAGCATGGAAAGATAGCAGTTTTTATAGGTCCTGAGGGTGGATTTTCCGATGAAGAGATAGAAGATGCTTTAAACTATGGTATAGAGCCTATAACCCTTGGAAAGCGTATTCTGAGAACGGAAACAGCGGCAATAACGAGCCTCAGCGTTCTGATGCTGATGCTGGAGGCCAAGGCCTCAGATGGCGGTGTTGAGTGAAGCTGAAATAGATATAGCAGATACTACTGATAAAATAGTTTCTGTTAGTTCTACCGTTGGTTTATGAGGCGTTTATATATACAGAAACCACTGATAAAAAACATAAATCGGTTGTCGGAAAGCGTCATTGAAAAAAGATACAAGTTATTTTCCAACAAGGATTGCCGTTTTATAAAAAGCAATAAGTAACAAACTAATTCATCATATAGATTATTATAGGAGCTTATGAGAGAGATTTATTTTGACAATTCAGCCACCACAAGGGTATATCCTGAGGTTGTTGAGCTTATGAAAAAGACTATGGAAGAGGACTATGGAAATCCTTCTTCAAAACATATAAAGGGATTTGATGCCGAAAAGTATTTCAGGACCGCCAGAGAGCAGGTAGCTGCAACACTCAAGGTTAAGCCGAAAGAAATTTACTTCACTTCAGGCGGAACGGAATCCAACAATACAGTTATCTTTGGAACAGCGCTTGCTAAGCGAAAGCAGGGAAAGCATATCATCTCATCACAGGTGGAGCATGCAGCTATTTACAAACCGCTGGATACATTGGCAGAACTTGGGTATGAGATAACCTACCTTCCTGTGGACAGTAAGGGACATATAAATCTTGAGGATCTTCGGGCTGCTATACGACCTGATACGATTCTGGTATCTGTTATGCATGTAAACAACGAGGTTGGTGCCATAGAGCCGGTTGAGGAGATAGGCAGGATAGTTAAGATGTGTAATCCGAACACATGGTTCCATACAGATGCTATCCAGTCTTACGGAAAGCTTACTATCCGTCCGAAGAAACAGAATATCGACATGATGTCTGTGTCAGGACATAAGATTCACGGACCAAAGGGCGTTGGTTTCCTCTATGTAGATGAAAATATCAATCTCAGACCTCTCATCTATGGTGGTGGTCAGCAGGAGGACATGCGCTCAGGAACACACAATGTTCCCGGTATAGCAGGAATGGGTCTTGCTGCAGAGCTTGCATATACAGATCATGATGAAAAGATAAAGAAGATACAGGACATCAAGGATTACTTCATAGATGAAGTACAGAAGATAGATGGTGCTACAGTGAATTCTGAAAAAGGAGATGCATCAGCACCTAATATAGTTTCGGTATCCTTTGCAAAGGTCAGAGCTGAAGTTCTGCTTCATGCTCTTGAGGAAAAGGGTATTTATGTTAGTTCAGGGTCCGCATGTTCCTCCAATCATCCGGGTATTTCAGGAACTCTCAAGGCTATCGGTGTAAAACCTGAGCTTTTGGATTCTACTATCAGATTCTCCTTTGGAATGTTCAACGAAAAGGAAGAAGTTGACATCTGCATGGATGCACTTAAGGAACTGATACCTGTTCTCAGCAGATTTACGAGATTCTGATTTGCCTGATTCATTTTTAGAAAGGGTTTATACGATGGTTTGGAAAAAATATACAATTCATACGACAACAGAGGCTGAAGACATTCTCAGCGCCAATCTCGCAGATCTGGGATTGGACGGAGTTCAGATAGAAGACAAGATACCTCTTTCAGAGGATGACACCAAGGGTATGTTTATCGACATCCTTCCTGATATCGGGCCTGATGACGGCAAGGCGGATGTCAGCTTCTATGTGGAGGTTCTCTCTCCGGAGGATAAGCAGGACAGAATTGAAAAGGCTAAAAAGTATATGGAGGATCCATCTGTTGATGCAAGCTACATGCCTAATACTTCCAATGTTTACACACCTGCAGAACTTAAAAAGCTTCTGGAGGAGGTTCAGGAAACTCTCGATGATATGAGAAAATATTGTGACATCGGTGAAGGCACTATCGAAACTTCTGAGACAGAAGACAAAGACTGGATCAACAACTGGAAGACCTTCTTCCATCCATTTACTGTGGGAGATATCCTTATCAAACCGACATGGGAAGAAGTGCCTGAGGGGGATGAGGATAAGCTCCTCATTGAAATTGATCCGGGAACTGCATTTGGAACAGGTATGCATGAGACTACTCAGCTCTGCATCCGCCAGCTTCAGAAGTACATGCAGAAGGGTTCGGAGGTTGCCGATATCGGTACAGGATCAGGCATTCTCGGAATTACTGCTCTTAAACTTGGGGCAGGTCATATCTATGGAACTGATCTTGACGAAGAGGCTGTACCTGCAGTTCGTGACAATCTGAAAGCAAACGACCTTCCGGCAGATAGCTTTGATATGGTAGTGGGTAATGTCATCGGTGATGACGCTGTCAAGTCACGCATGGGGCTTGCGAAGTATGATATCGTTGTTGCCAATATCCTCGCGCCTGTAATCGTACTTCTCACAGGAGAGGTTGGTCCGCTTCTCAAGAAGGACGGTCTGTTTATAACATCAGGAATCCTCAATGAAAGAGAGCAGGAGGTTGTGGATGCCTTTAAGGCTCACGATGATATATGGGAAATCCTTGAGATAAACCATCAGGGCGAGTGGGTCAATGTTACCGCCCGTAGGAAATAAAAAGCAATACTTATATCGAGATATGCGGTTTATCGGGTAATATAACTACTCAAAGGACATAAAACCACTCCACCGAAGGCAGCAGCTCGGAGTCTGAGGACAGCAATTTAAAGGACGCTTGCGTCGAAAAAATCTGAAACAGCCCATAAGAACAACCAGGGTCTTGCCAAAGAAAGAATCACAGTGGATTCTTTTGAACAGAGTTTTAGTGATTTATGACAAAGTGAAGAAAAAGCAAGGGATGAGCGCCGGCCCATGTTCCTTGCTTTTTCTGTACCATTTTCAACGAATCAGCGACCTTTTCCTGCACACCAGATGAGTTCGGCTTCTTCAACTGCCTTATCAACAAGTGGAAGCATCTCATCATAAACAATCTGCTCGGACTTGCGGATCTTCTCAGGAAGCGGCTTAGTAACAGGATGCTTTGCTACAAAGATAGTACAGCAATCCTCAAAAGGTTCAATAGAAGTCTCATAAGTTCCGATCTTCTGAGATACCTCAACGATCTGCTGCTTGTCAAATGCAATGACCGGGCGGTATACAGGGAGCTTACATACTTCATTGGTGCAGACAAGTGACTGCATGGTCTGGCTTGCAACCTGACCGATGGACTCGCCTGTTATGAGGGCGATACAATCGCGTTTCTCGGCGATAGCCTCGGCAATGCGCATCATGTAACGACGCATGATGATGGTGAGCTCTTCATGAGGACACTTCTCGTAGATCTTGAGCTGAATGTCTGTGAAGTTAACAACATGTAAGGCAATAGGACCTGAGTACAGGGCAACTTCATTGGCAAGATCCACAACCTTCTGCTTTGCACGCTCTGATGTGTATGGTGGGGCGTGGAAGTAAGTTGCCTCAATGATGGCGCCGCGGCGTGCGATCATGTATCCGGCAACTGGGCTGTCGATACCGCCGGAGAGAAGAAGCATAGCCTTGCCGTTTGTGCCGAGAGGCATACCGCCTGCACCCGGGAGGATTTCTGAGTAAATGTTTATAAACTGACGGATCTCAACATGAACGATGACCTCAGGAGTATGAACATCAACAGATGTATTGGCAAACTTCTCAAGGATATCATGACCGAGCTCGGCATCAACTTCGTTTGACTGCATAGGGAAATCCTTGTCTGCACGTCTTGTGCTGACCTTAAAGGTGAGCTTGCGGTCTCCGTAAACCTCACCGAAATACTCGAGAACCTTGTCAGATACCTCACGATACTCGTGGGTTGACTCCATCTGAATCATAGGACATATAGAAACGATTCCAAATACATGCTGAAGGGCATCAACGGTCTCATCATAGTCGTAGGTTTCTGACTTGACTGTTACATAGATACGTCCGCGCTCACGATAAACTTTGAAATCGCCTTCGGCGCGCTCAAGCTTTTTTCTGATGTCGTGCACCAGGGCATCCTCAAATACATAACGGTTTTTGCCCTTGGTACCAATCTCTGCATACTTGATAAGAAAGCTTTGGTATTGCATAGAACTCCTTTTCTTGTGTAGAGGTTAAGCCCCTACATGTTTGTTTGCGAAAAAAATGAGTGCGTACACCAGCACGCACTCGGTTTCAAATTCTTGTATCGCTTAAATACAATCAAATCACTCTGCAATGATATATGGTGTCAGAGCAGAAAGAATCTCATCCATACGATTGGCATCTGCGTGGATGTTAAGATCGATTGGCTTTGAAAGATCCAATGAGAAAATACCCATGATGGACTTGGCATCGATTACATAACGACCAGATACGAGATCGAAATCAACGTCTGAGAACTTAACAAGTTCATTAACGAATGACTTTACTTTATCGATAGAATTAAGTGAGATACGAACGGTTTTCACGATGAAATCCTCCTTAAAAATAATATACTTAAAGTGATGAATAAATAGACACTTAGTTTGTTATTAATTTTATCAACAACAAACTTTAAAAGTCAATAGATTGTAACAGGATTGGTATTTAAAAGCAAGCATTATTTAAAAGCAATTGACCGGGGGGCGGAACTGCCTGAACTTCTGCCAATGTTTTATCTGAGAATTACGGGCAGCAAAATTTTGTAGACTCGATAGACCAATTGATATATTATGACGAGAATGAATATATAAGTGTGAAGCATTTTCTTAAAGATATGACAAGTGGGCAACACACTAAAGAAATAAATTATGACTGATGGCAATACAAAGGAAATACAGGTGAAAATAGATTTTAGTAAGATGAAGGCGGCCATGCATAATCTCGGCTGCAAAGTCAATTCATATGAAGCAGAGGCTATGGTTTCTGAGCTTCGTGAGGCCGGGGTAGAGATAGTTTCATGGGAGAAGGACAGAGCGGATATTTACATTATCAATACCTGCTCTGTAACCAATATTGCGGATCGTAAGTCCAGGCAGATGATACATAAGGCAAGAGCTATGAATCCGGAGGCTGTTGTAATTGCTGTAGGCTGTTATGTTCAGGCACGATCAGAGGAGCTTAGGCAGGATACGGCAGTTGATATACTTGTCGGTAACAATGATAAAAGCAATATCATTCCCATCTTGGAGGAATATCTCGGCGGAAAGACCGATGAGACCGTAAAAAATGAAAATATAAAAAGGTCTGAGAAAAACTGCATAACAGAAAATGTGGCTGAAACCGGTGTACCTTCAGAAGGTTTGTCTCGGGGGACTATAGATGATGAAAAAGCTTCCTTTGAGAGAGTATCTTCAGGAACTGCGTCATCAGGGGGCGGACGAAATTTCAAAAGCAGAACAAGCGCTTATGTACGGGATATCAACAAAGAGAAAACCTTTGAAGAGCTCAGAGCTGGTGAGATTGCGGATAACGGACGCGTATTCATCAAGGTTCAGGATGGCTGCAATCAGTTCTGCTCCTACTGCATAATTCCATATGTACGTGGACGCATCAGATCAAGATCTCTTGAGAATGCATTGAAAGAAGTTGAGGATTTTGCAACAAGAGGATACCGTGAGGTGGTGCTGACCGGAATACATCTTTCATCCTACGGCCTTGATTTTGATAATGCGAACTATGAGTATGCAATGGATCATGATATACCTTCCGAGAGACTTCTTGAACTTATCAGGAGAACCGCAGAGGTGCCGGGAATTGCAAGAGTAAGGCTGGGAAGTCTGGAACCCCGTATCATTACCGAGGCCTTTGTGGATGAACTTAAAAAGATACCGGAAGTGTGTCCTCATTTCCATCTTTCACTGCAGAGTGGCTGTGACCGGACGCTTAAGGCTATGAACAGACACTATGATACGTCGGCTTTCAGAAGATCGGTTGATATCATAAGAGCTGCATGGGATGACGCTGCTATAACAACGGATGTTATAGTGGGTTTTCCGGGTGAAACAGAAGATGACTTTATGGATTCCTACCGCTTCATAGACGAGATAGGATTTTATGAGCTTCATGTATTTAAGTACAGCAGGCGTCAGGGAACGGCTGCAGACAAAATGAAGGATCAGGTGCCGGATCAGATAAAAGCAGAACGTTCAGAAAAGCTTATCAGGCTGGATGGAGCGAAGTCTGAAGCATTCAGACAGAGCTTTATAGGCAGGACAGACGAGATAATTCCGGAAGAGATGGTTACAATCGATGGAAAAAAATATCTGAGAGGTTATAACAGAAGTTATGTGCGTTATGTGGTTCCTGTTTGGGGAAATGCAGCAGATGAAGGTAAAATCGGACAAATAATGAGAGTCAGGGGCACAGATTTCTGTGACACATGTGTACTTGCAATGACCGTATAAATGTTATAGAATGAACTAAGTTATTAAAAGGACGTGACAATATGAGCGATTTAGGCAGTACACAGATTATCAGACCGATGCAGGATTACGATTTGGATGTTACAGAGGTTTTGACCCGTGTCTACGAAGCATTGACAGAAAAGGGCTATAATCCGATCAATCAGATCGTGGGCTATATTATGTCTGGTGATCCGACATACATAACAAGCCACAAGGGTGCTCGCAGCCTTATTATGAAGGTTGAACGTGATGAGATCCTTGAGGAGCTTACTAAAACCTATGTTGAGGCTAAACTCAGCAAGTAATTGATGTGTCTACTAAGAGTCTGTCCGCTTGACAGACTCTTTTGTTTTGTGTAGGCTACAAGCCTTACATACCCATGAGACCCTGGCGGCGCATCATCGAAAAACGAAGGCAGGCTATAAGCCAAAGTCGAAAATTAGACATTAGCAGAGCAGGTAACATTTAAGTGAGAATTTTAGGATTAGATTACGGATCAAAAACGGTTGGAGTAGCCATCACAGATCCTATGGGCATTACAGTCCAGCCTCTTAAGACTATCTTCAGAGACAGAGAAACAAAACTCAGAAAAACATTGGCGGAAATAGAGAAGATTGTCGAGGATAACGATGTAGAGAAGATCATATTGGGACTGCCTCTCAATATGGATGATTCTGAGGGAGACAGAGCAATGGCTACAAGGGCTTTTGCTGAAAAACTGGCTCTCAGAGTGACGGTACCTATAGAGTTTGCCGATGAACGTCTCACGACTATCGAGGCGGCAGAGATATTGGATGAAAGCGGAGTGAAACGCTGTGATCAGAAACAGTATATCGATCAGGTAGCAGCCCAGATCATCCTGGAACAATATCTGAGGGGATGACATCCGGTGATGAATACGGAATTGATGCAATAATAACAGGAGTTAGGAGATTAACATGAAGAATACTATCCGATTAAAATCAGAAGATGGAAATCTTGAACTGGAGATTCTTGAGGAGACAACAGTTCAGGGTGTGAATTATATTCTTGTAACAGATGCACCTGAAGGTGAAGATGGTGAATGCTACGTTATGAAGGACGTATCCGGTCCGGAAGATGATGAAGCAGATTATGAGTTTGTTGATGATAAGGAATCGGAAGCAATTATGCAGATTTTTTCTACACTTCTGGAAGGAGAAGGTATAACGATTGAGAAGTAATACAAATAAAGACGTAAAAGACAATGTTTCTTCAGCAGTAAATGAAGCAGCAGAGCAGACTTCTGCAGGAGAGAAGAGAACTCGCAGACCACAGCGCAGGGTAACACGCAGAAAGCCTGCAGCAGAGACTGTAGCCACGGAAGAAACAGCAGAGTCTCAGAGTGAGACATTATCGCAGGAGGCGTCATCCACAGACGAAGTTAAGCGCGGAAGAATCAGATCATCTATAAGAGGACAGAGAACTCCTAAAAAAGATGGTGAAGAAACTGCTTTGCATAGAAAAAGGAGAACTTCCACAGGTGCAGTGTCTGCCGGTGAAGCTGTCACCGCAGTAGAAAGTGCATCAGGAGCTGTGGCTGTTACTGCCAGAGGAACCGGAAACAATAGTAACAGAAGAAGACGACAGAAGTCTGAGGCAGGAACTATGAAAAAAAACGGCAAACTGAAGATCATTCCACTTGGAGGACTGGATCAGATAGGCATGAATATCACTGCCTTTGAAACAGACGACAGTATCATGATCGTTGATTGCGGCCTCGCGTTTCCATCGGGAGATATGCTTGGCATAGATCTGGTCATACCTGATATCACTTATCTCAGGAGCAACATATCCAAGGTTAAGGGATTTGTCATCACGCACGGACACGAGGACCATATCGGAGCACTTCCGTATGTACTTCAGCAGATCAAGGTGCCTGTTTACGGAACCAGACTTACTATGGCTCTTATCGAGAATAAGTTAAAGGAAAACGGTCTTGATCAGGTTATCGAGATGAACGTTGTTCCTTTCGGCGGAATGGTTGATTTCGGAGATATCAAGGTTGAGTTCGTAAAGACCAACCATTCAATTCAGGATGCGGCTGCGCTTGCAATTTTCACGCCGGCCGGAACCATCGTACACACCGGAGATTTCAAGGTGGATTATACTCCTGTATTTGGAGATCCTATCGATCTTCAGCGCTTTGCAGAGCTTGGCAAGTCCGGAGTTCTTGCTATGATGTCAGACTCGACCAATGCAGGAAAGCCTGGCTCTACCATGTCGGAGCGCTCAGTGGGAGTTACACTTGACCGTATATTTGCCGAGCATACACAGAATCGTATAATCGTTGCAACATTTGCATCCAATGTAGACAGAGTTCAGCAGATCATAAACATGGCGTCCAAGTACAACCGTAAGGTTGTTGTCGAGGGCCGTTCTATGGTTAATGTTATCACTGTGGCATCTGAGCTTAATTACATTGATATTCCGGAGGGAACTCTCATCGATATCGATCAGCTCAGAAATTATCCTGATGAGCAGACGGTTCTCATCACTACAGGATCACAGGGCGAGTCAATGGCGGCACTCAGCCGTATGGCCAGTGGTATGCACCGCAAGGTACGCATCAAGCCTAATGATGTAGTTGTACTGTCATCACATCCTATTCCGGGTAATGAAAAGGCGGTAGATAAGGTTGTTAATGAGCTTTGCATGCTTCATGCCAAGGTTATAGTTCAGGATACACATGTATCCGGTCATGCATGTGCAGACGATCTGAAGCTTCTGTTCTCACTGGTTAGACCGGAGTACTCTATACCTGTACACGGTGAATATCATCATCGTATGTCGGCTGCAAGAATTGCAGAGGCCGTTGGCGTTGAAAAAGAGAAGTGTCTCCTTATAGAGAACGGTGATGTGCTTGAGCTTTCCGTTAAAGACGGTAAGAGCAAGGCTGAGGTCAGAGAACATGTACAGGCCGGAGGAGTCTTTGTTGACGGACTTGGTGTCGGCGATGTAGGAAATATAGTTTTGAGAGATCGTCAGAATCTTGCCCAGAATGGTATCATCGTAGTTGTGCTTACCCTTGAGAAGTATTCGGGACATCTGCTTGCAGGTCCGGATCTTGTATCCCGTGGCTTCGTATATGTGCGTGAGTCAGAGGATCTTATGGAAGAGGCAAGAGTTCATGTACAGGATGCGGTGGACGACTGTCTGGTGCGTCATGTCAATGACTGGGGCAAGATCAAGAACATCATCAAGGATTCTCTCAGTGATTTCCTGTGGAAACGTATAAAGAGAAATCCGGTTATTCTTCCGATCATCATGGAGGTTTGATAAATGGGGCACAGAGATACCGTGGAAAAAGCAGTCAGCTTTGTGATAGGTCTCGCATGGCGGGTTATCGTTATTGCACTTCTGGTATATGCCCTTATGAATGGCGTTCGCGCAGCATACAGTTACGGGCATGGACTCATGTATGATCATGCCATGGCTCTGAAGGGCGCTCAGGATCAGGAGTTTGTTATCGAGGATGGCGAAAAGGCAGAAGACATAGCAGAACATCTTGTGTCTATGGGCTTCATTGACAATGTAGATGCATTCAAGGTTCAGTCAGTACTTTACGAGGCTGATTACGTTCCCGGCATCTATACCATCAACAAGTCAATGACTATGGCTGATATCATTAAGTACCTCACTCAGGAGGGTGTTAAGAACCGGGAGCTTGTGGACAAGAATCTTGTTGATGCAGAGGCACAGACTACAGCAGCGGTTGAAACAGACTCAAACGGAGTTGAGATCATAGGCGGCTCAGATGATGAGAATATGATCGCACAGGATGCTGCCAATGCTGCCTACGAGTCACAGGCGGCTGAGATAGCCGGAGAGTCAGTATCAAATTAAGATGAACATCATATCATTTTATGAGGAAGTGAAGCTTTGATTACCAATGAAAGACTTGTGAATTATATACATTCACTTGAACCTGATCGGAGTAAACTTCTGGAGAATGTAAGAGAAGAAGCGCTTGCGGCGGAAGTCCCTATCATAAGGGATGAAACAGCGGCGCTTCTTAAGTGTTTCATAGCTATGCTTCGCCCGAAACATATACTTGAAATAGGGGCTGCAGTGGGCTATTCTGCTCTTACTATGGCGGAAGTCATGCCGGAGGATGCAGAGATAGTAACAGTGGAGAACTATGAACCAAGAGTTCTGACTGCAACCAAAAACATATCCGGAAGTGAATATAAAGATCGTATACATCTTATAGATGATGATGCAGGCAAGGTCATTAAAGAGCTTGCCGATGCAGGCAGAGAGTTTGATTTTATCTTTATGGATGCAGCCAAAGCCCAGTACATAGTGTGGCTTCCGGATATTCTCAGACTGATGCCTGAGGGAGCTGTTCTTTTCAGCGATAATATCCTGCAGGATGGCAGCATCGTCGAGAGCAGATATCAGGTTTCCCGGAGAGACCGCACGATACATACACGTATGAGAGAGTATCTGTTTGAACTTAAGCATAATGAGATGCTTGAGACAGCAATTCTGGCTGATGGTGACGGGATTTCTGTAAGTGTAAAAAAATGATGAATATGATATTGTCCAAGGTGCTCACTGATGAAACCTATAGGTTTTCTCTGTGTAAGGATAGTGTCAGTAAATACAATATATTATTTAGTAAAGGTGATAGGACATGTTAAAAGAAACAGAGTTACTGATTCCGGCAGGATCACTTGAAGTGCTTAAAACTGCAGTAAACTATGGGGCAAATGCGGTATATCTTGGCGGAGAGGCATTTGGATTACGTGCCAATGCCAAAAACTTCACTATGGATGAGATACGCGAGGGAGTAGCATTTGCACATGAGAGAAATGTAAAGGTTTTTGTTACTGCAAATATTCTGGCTCATAACGGAGACATGGAGGGGGTACGTGAGTACTTTAAGGAGCTTGCGACAACAGGCATAGATGCAGTGCTTGTTGCGGACCCGGGAGTTTTCATGATTGCTAAAGAGACTCTCCCTGAGACTATTGAAATCCATATTTCAACACAGGCCAACAATACCAATTATGAGACCTTCCTTTTCTGGTGGAAGCTCGGTGCAAAACGAGTTGTCTGTGCAAGAGAGCTGAGCCTTAGGGAGATAAAAGAGATAAGAGAACACATCCCTGAAGAGCTTGATATAGAGGCATTTATTCATGGTGCAATGTGCATGTCTTACTCAGGACGCTGCATGCTCAGCAATTTCTTTACAGGAAGAGATGCCAACAGAGGAGAGTGTACACATCCGTGCCGTTGGAAGTATAATATTGTAGAGGAGAAGCGTCCGGGAGAGTATTTCCCTATTTACGAGAACGATAGAGGGACCTATATATTCAACTCCAAGGATCTGTGTATGATCGAGCATGTCCCTGAGCTGATTGATGCAGGTATAGATTCACTTAAGATCGAAGGTCGTATGAAGACTGCTCTCTATGTAGCTACCGTAGCCAGAACTTACCGTAAAGCTCTTGATGATTTAAAGGAAAGCAAGGAGAAGTATCTTGCCAATATGGAGTGGTACAAGTCAGAAATCGCTAAGTGTACTTATCGTGAGTTCACAACCGGTTTTTACTATGGTAAGCCTACTCATGATGATCATATCTATGATAACAACACTTATGTTACAGGTTCTGTATATCTCGGTACGATCAAGCGTACTGACGAGGAAGGCTGGAGCTATCTGGAACAGAAGAATAAGTTTTCTGTTCATGAGATGATAGAAATCATGAAGCCGAACGGAGAAGATATTCCTATCGAGGTTTTGGAGATCCGTGATGCCGAGACAGATATACCTCAGGAGTCATGTCCGCATGCGTGCCAGCAGATCAAGGTCAGATTTTCTGTCAGCCCTGAGGCCGGAGATATCATCAGAAAAGTAACACCTGAAAAGGTAGATGTTGACTAAGGAGAGAATGCATTCTTTATGGAACTTATCTTTATTGCAATAGGAATCGCATCACTTGTATATATTTCAGTAATATTTATAAATTTCGGGCTGACTTCATTTATGTGGTTTTGGCCATTGTTTGCAGTGATCAATTTTCTTATGTTTGCATTGGTAAGGTACATAAGGATAAAACATAGAGATAAAAAAGAGATTATTTTGAGGCCCTTTGTATTTTTATTTACTACCTACGGTCTCGCTGTTACTACTCTCATAAGTATGTGGCTGGTTATCTTTTCCAACGCACATACCGTAGAGCAGCCCAATCTTGACTATGTTATAGTCATGGGAACAGATCTCGTGGATAACAAGATATCCAAGTCTCTGAAGAGACGATTGGACCGGGCGCTTGAGTATTACCGGGACAATCCGAACACTATTTTTGTTTTGTCAGGAGGACGAAGTGACTACGATATGAGTACCGAGGCAACTATCATGTATCATTACATGATAAAAGCCGGGGTGCCGGACAGTAATCTTCTGCTGGAGTTCTACTCGGATTCCACACAGGAAAAGATCGGATTTTCACTGCGTACCATAAATCAGGATCATGAACAGAAGGTACTGGCCAATCGATTGAAACATAATAATGAACCCCCGATTGGAAAAAATCATTTTAAGGATGCTATAATTACCGGAGCTGAACGTCCGTTGTCTATAGGTATCATTACATCAGAGTTCAACTTGTATCGTGCCAAAAAAATTGCAAGCAGGTATGGTGTTCCGGATACCTGTCCGATGGCTACGAAATCAGATGAGCTGATGCTTGTTCATCTGGCAACAAGAGAGGCAGTGGCATTGTTTAAGGACAGACTGATCGGGAATATTTGATTGGCATCATTCGGTATTTTGAGAGACAAAAAGACACTTAAGGAGACATCTTCCATGCGAAGCTGTCTTGTCCATATATAGGACAGAGAGGAGCGGCTTTATGAAATCATATGAGCTGATTGAGACAAAAAGAATAGAGGAGTTATCTACAGATGCATGCATTTACTTACATAAAAAAAGTGGTGCACGCATCTTTACAATGAAAAATGATGATGACAACAAGGTATTTGGAATAGCCTTCCGTACTCCTGCAGAGGACAGTACAGGTGTTGCTCACATCACAGAACATTCTGTTCTGTGTGGATCCGACAAGTTCCCGCTTAAGGATCCTTTTGTTGAGCTTGCCAAAGGCTCTCTGAATACCTTTTTAAATGCCATGACTTATCCGGATAAAACAGTTTATCCTATCGCATCAAGAAATGACAAGGATTTCGATAATCTCATGGATGTTTACATGGACGCTGTTTTCCATCCTAATTCTGTCAAGGATCCTCGTATCATGATGCAGGAAGGTTGGCATTTTGAGATGGAGAACGAGAATGACAACCTCATCTATAACGGTGTTGTTTATAACGAGATGAAGGGAGTTTTCTCAAATCCTGAGTCTGTGCTTGAGCGTTATATCATGCATGCACTGTTCCCGGATACAACTTATGGTAATGAATCCGGCGGAGATCCGGTAAATATCCCTGACCTTACATTTGAGCAGTTCAAGGAGTTCCATGCCCGTTTTTATCATCCGTCCAATTCCTACATCTTCCTGTACGGAGATATGGATATGACGAAAAAGCTTGAGTGGCTGGACAAGGAATATCTGTCACATTATGATGCAATCGAGCCTAATTCCGAGATAGCTACTCAGAAGCCTTTTACCAGGATGCATGAGGAGGAGATATCATATTCTGTAGGTGAAAATGAATCACTTGAGAAGAACACATATCTTTCATGGAATGTAGTTGTTGATGCTCTCGACAATAAGCTGAATCTTGCTTTCGATATACTTGACTATGCTCTTTTGTCATCACCTGGAGCACCGCTTAAACAGGCACTTATTGACGCAGGAATCGGTGAAGATATATTTGGAGGCTTCCAGGATGGCATAAAGCAGCCGTACTTCTCAGTAACAGCCAAGGGCACTGACAAGAAAGATAAAGAGAAGTTTCTGACTGTTATCAGGACAACTTTGGAGAAGCTTGTAAAGACAGGTCTTGATAAGAAAACACTTCTTGCAGCCATCAATCATGATGAGTTCCAGTACAGAGAAGCGGATTATGGGCGTACTCCAAAGGGACTTGTGTACTCACTCGCTTCACTTGATACCTGGCTCTATGGTGGAAAGCCATGGGAATATCTGGAGTGTGAGAGATTCTATAAGGAGCTGAAAGAAGATATTAGCAAGGGTTATTTTGAGAAGCTTATTGCTGATTACCTTCTCGGCAATAAGCATTCAGCTCTTGTAATCTGTAAGCCTGAGAGAGGTCTTACGGAGAAACGCGAACAGGAACTTGCTCTGAAGCTTGCCGATATCAAGAGCAGGATGAGTAAGGAAGAGATTCGTAAATGCGTTTCTGATACAAGGATGCTTAAGGAATATCAGGAGGAGCCTACAAGTGAAGAAGCTCTTATGAAGCTTCCTCTTCTGAATATCAGCGATATAGACAAGAAGGCAGAGAAATTACAGTGGAAGGAAGAGCGTATCGATGATACTCTCGTCCTCAATACTGAACTTAATACAAGAGGCATAGCGTATCTGAGATTTAACTTCAATACGTCATGTCTCAGCGAAGAAGAGCTTCCATATGCAGGTTTCCTGAAAACGGTTCTCGGTTACATGGATACAGAAGAGCATAATTTCCAGGATCTTACATCAGAGATCCTGCTTCACTCGGGAGGCATCAATTATGATACCAATGCTTATCCTGATATCGACAATTATGGACGATACATCGGTATCTTCAGTGTGGAGATCAAGCTTCTGTACGATGGATTTGATTTTGGCTTCGATATAGTTGATGAGATACTTCACACAACGAAGTTTGATGATAAAAAGCGTATGCAGGAGATTCTCAACGAATCACGTTCCAGAGAAAGGATGAGAGTTGAGGGTGCAAGTCACAGTTATGCGGTAAACAGAGCTACAGCTTATTTTTCAGGTACCGGAAGATATTCTGATCTTACAGGAGGCATAAGCTACTATCGGTTTATAACCGAAATTGCTGCAAAGTATAATAAGAGCCCTAAGGAGCTTACAGAGAAGCTGTGGGAAGTAGCTGCAAAGCTGTTCCGTCCTGAGAACATGTTTGTTTCCATTGCATGTGAAAAGAAGGGCTTTGAGGCATTCAAGAAGAGCTTCTTACAGTTTAAAGAGAACTTTGCAGCCAGTGAGACTATACTGCTTACTGATATCAAAAAGAAATATAAGACTTTTAAAGCCTATGACCGTAAGCGTAATGCTTCGGAGTCTGGAATTGATGCAGAGCCTCAGATTGTTTTGACCGGTAATCTCAATGAAGGCTTTAAGACCCCATCACAGGTTAACTATGTTGCGAGAACCGGAAGATTTGATACTGACAAGCTTCCATACACAGGTTCGCTCAGAGTATTGAAAGTCATACTTAACTATCAGTATCTCTGGCTGAACCTTCGTGTTAAAGGCGGTGCATATGGATGTATGTCCGGATTCGGAAGATCCGGAGAGGGATATCTTGTATCATACAGAGATCCGCATCTCAAGGAGACACTTGATATATATGAAGGCCTTCCTGAGTATGTGCGTACATTTGAAACATCAGACAGAGATATGACAAAGTATATAATAGGGGCCATCTCAGAGCTTGATACCCCAAGAACGAACTCTGCCAAGGCTGCACTTACTATCAGTGCCTTCCTGTCTCATGTGACCAATGATATGATCCAGCAGGAGAGAGACCAGGTTCTTGCTACAAGAGAAAAGGATATCAAGGCGCTTTCTGCATATATGGAAGCAATCCTCAATCAGGGATCTGCCTGCACCATCGGAAATAATCAGCTTATCGATGAAAACAAGGATCAGTTTATAACTACATCTGAACTGTTCAAATGAAACCGTCAGAGTCAGGGACAGCTTTAGATGATATCTATCAGAACTTTGTAAAAGGCAAAGAGAAAGATTTATATGAGTGAGAAGAAAATAAAGACAGGTTTTGTTGCACTTGTGGGCAGACCAAATGTAGGAAAGTCTACACTTATGAACCATGTCATCGGACAGAAGATTGCCATCGTATCAAACAAACCTCAGACTACCAGAGGTAAGATTCAGACGGTATATGATGATGAACGGGGGCAGATTATATTTCTGGATACACCGGGTATACATAAGGCAAAAAATAAGCTTGGTGAGTACATGGACAATGTTGCCGAGAAGACACTCAGTGATGTTGATGTCATTGTGTGGCTTGTAGAGCCTACAACTTATATCGGAGCAGGAGAACAGCATATCGCAGAGGTTATCGGGGCATCCGGTAAACCAAAGATTCTTGTGGTAAACAAAATAGATACCATGAAGGATAAGCCCGAGGAGCTTGACGCTGCAATCGAGAAGTATAAGTCTCTGATGGATTTTGATGAAATCGTACCATTGTCTGCAGCAAGAGCTCAGAATATCGAGGGCTTTAAAAAGGCAGTGTTTAAGTTTCTGCCTGAGGGTCCGAGATATTTTGATCAGGATACCGTAACGGATCAGTCCATGCGTGAGATTGCGGCTGAACTCATCCGTGAACAGGCTCTTCGTAAGTTGAATGATGAGGTACCGCATGGTATCGCCGTTCTCATTGATCAGATGCATCAGAGAAAGGATGGCCTTTGGGATATCAAAGCAACTATCGTTTGCGAGAGAGATGCCCATAAAGGAATCATCATCGGCAAGGGAGGTTCGATGCTTAAGCGTATCGGAACAGGCGCCCGTATACAGATTGAAAAAATGGCGGATGACAAGGTTAATCTTCAGCTTTTTGTAAAGGTTCGAAAGGACTGGAGAGATTCTGATACTTACTTAAAGAATTACGGTTATAAGGATGAGTCCTGATGGATTTACCTTCCGTCATGAAATTTTTCTTGGCAACCAAATGCAATACAGTGTTAATCTATGAGCGGCAGATACTTATGCCGCTCATATCATCGATATCTCAGGTACAAATATGCGAGATGAAATAGAACTTCACGGGGTGGTGCTTTCTTCAGCACCATCCCGTGACTTTGATAAAAGGCTTTCAGTTTTGACAAATGAACAGGGCAAGATAACAGTATGGGCTTCGGGAGCCAAAAAACCGGGTTCACCGTTTATGGCAGGAAGCCGCAGCTTCGTGTTTGGGACATTTGCCCTTACCAGCGGAAAAAGCGGCTATAACCTGCGTGGAGTCAAGGTCAATACCTATTTTGAAGATATTGCAGGGGATCTTGTGAATGCCTGTTACGGATCATATATCCTGGAGCTTGCGGACTATATCTCACAGGAAAATCTGGAAGCCTCGGAAACGGTAAACCTCATATATCTGTCTCTCAAAGCAGTGCTTAATCCAAATTTAGACAATGATCTGGTAAGGAGAGTGTATGAACTAAGGCTCCTGTTTATCAACGGTGAGTACACGGAAGAACCTCCTATGCCGGCTTCAGAGGCCTGCAGATTTGCCTGGCAGTACGTTCTTGAAACGCCTGTAATGAAGCTTTATACATTCACTCTTAAAGAAGACGTTCTAAAGGAGTTTGCGGCAAATGTTGACGCTCTGATGCACGGGGTGCTGCCGCATAACTTTAAATCGTTGGAGATACTTAAAACGCTGTAATGATCTCATGATATGATGCAGCACAACTGCCTTCGATTTTTAATCGAAGGAGCCACGCGGCTTTGAGCGCTTCAAAGGAATCCGTAAGGATTCCTGCTCATTGCACACGGATGTGTGCGTTAGCGCTAATCAGTGAGTGGCAAATACATATACTGAGGCTTAAAATTACAGGAACTCATCCCGGCGACTGTGTATTTTCTTATACAGGTCTAGATTTTTACTGTTTTACGATGTATATTGATGAACAGCGCACACTGCGTAGAAACTAAAACTTTATTCTTAGCCGCACTCCGGCGGCAGAAAGAGGAAAAAATGGCAAAAGAATACACAATGGACACTATCGTTTCCCTTGCAAAGTCAAGAGGATTTGTTTATCCGGGTTCTGAGATCTATGGTGGTCTTGCAAACACCTGGGATTATGGCAATCTCGGCGTCGAGTTAAAGAACAATGTTAAGAAGGCCTGGTGGAAGAAGTTCATCCAGGAGTCAAAGTACAATGTCGGAATCGACTGTGCTATCCTTATGAACCCACAGACATGGATCGCATCAGGACATCTTGCATCTTTCTCAGATCCTCTTATGGATTGTAAAGAGTGCCACGAGAGATTCCGTGCAGACAAGATCATCGAGGATTTCGCTGCAGCCAATGCTATCGAGCTTCAGGGCTCAGTAGATGGTTGGTCAAACGAAGAGATGGAGAAGTTCATCGAGGATCATAAGGTAGAGTGTCCAACTTGTGGTAAACATAATTTCACAGGTATACGTCAGTTCAACCTTATGTTCAAGACATTCCAGGGTGTAACTGAGGATGCCAAGAACGCTGTATATCTCCGCCCGGAGACAGCACAGGGTATCTTTGTAAATTTCAAGAACGTACAGAGAACATCACGTAAGAAGCTTCCATTCGGTATCGGTCAGATCGGTAAGTCATTCCGTAATGAGATCACACCGGGTAACTTCACATTCAGAACCAGAGAGTTCGAGCAGATGGAGC
>DGVW01000025.1:11327-14014 GCA_002396005.1 Oribacterium sp. UBA4274 | reverse complement strand
ACTCAGGGCTTGTGATATACTTCGCATCCTCTGTTGTGATAGCAAAGGAAACCAGTGTTGGCGGAACATCCAGTTTTTCAAATGTTCCTGACATGGAGTCCTTACCGCCGATTGCAGCGATTCCGAGATCAAGCTGTGCATTGAAAGCACCGAGCAGCGCCTCCAACGGCTGCCCCCAACGAGCACTGTCGTGTCCCGGCTTTCCGAAATATTCCTGGAAAGTAAGGTAAGTATCCTCAAAGCCGGCACCTGTAGCTATGAGCTTGGCAGCAGACTCTACAACTGCAAGGTATGCGCCCTTATAGCAGTTTTTCTCAGTGATGAATGGATTGTAACCATAAGCCATAACAGATGTATCGTCTGTGTGGCCCTTCTCGACTGAAATCTTGGCAGCCATAGCCTGGATAGGTGTACGCTGGTTCTTTCCGCCAAATGGCATAAGCACGGTTCCTGCACCGATGGTTGAGTCAAATCGCTCGCTTAATCCACGCTTTGAGCAGACATTGAGGTCTGATGCAAGATTTGTCATGTTTTCACTGAAGCTGCCCTTTATACTACGGCGAATGTCTCCACCGGCAGATGTCTTTACTTCGATATGCTTTTCTGCACCGTTAGAGTTCAGGAAGTCTCTTGAAAGATTGATGACATCCTTTCCATTCCAGTGTGCTACGAGACGGTTCTTATCAGTTACAGTTGCAACGTGAGTAGCCTCAAGGTTCTCCATGTGTGCAAGTTCCATGAAACGGGCTTCATCCTCAGGAGCAACAACTACTGCCATACGTTCCTGTGACTCTGATATAGCAAGCTCTGTACCGTCAAGACCTTCATACTTCTTAGGAACCTTGTTAAGGTCGATATCGAGTCCGTCAGCAAGCTCACCGATGGCAACTGAAACTCCTCCTGCACCGAAATCGTTGCAGCGCTTGATAAGCTTTGAAGCCTCTGCATTACGGAAAAGACGCTGGAGTTTACGCTCTTCAGGAGCATTACCCTTCTGAACCTCTGCACCGTCCTTCTCAAGAGATTCAACATTATGAGACTTTGATGAACCAGTTGCACCACCGATTCCATCACGACCTGTACGACCGCCCAGGAGGATGACAACATCACCTGCAGCAGGAACCTCGCGGCGAACATTTTCTGCAGGTGCAGCAGCAACAACAGCACCAATCTCCATACGCTTTGCTGCATAGCCTGGATGATATAGTTCATCAACAAGACCTGTAGCAAGGCCGATCTGGTTGCCATAGCTTGAGTAACCATCAGCAGCAGTTGTAACGAGCTTACGCTGAGGAAGCTTGCCAACCATGGTATCCTTAACGGAAACTGTAGGATCAGCTGCTCCGGTTACGCGCATTGCCTGATATACATAGGATCTTCCTGAAAGAGGATCTCGTATAGCACCTCCGATACAGGTAGCGGCACCACCGAAAGGCTCGATTTCTGTTGGATGGTTATGAGTCTCGTTCTTGAAGAGAAGGAGCCAGTCCTGTACCTCTCCGTCTACGGTAACCTTGATCTTGACTGTGCAGGCATTGATCTCCTCAGATTCATCAAGCTTTGTGAGCTTACCTTCTTTCTTGAGTACCTTGGCAGCAAGAGTGCCTATATCCATGAGGTTAATTGGTTTTGTGCGATTAAGCTCGGTGCGGGCATTTATATAACGATCCCAAGCTTTTCTGAGCTTCTCATCGGCAAATTCTACGTTATCGATTGTTGTAAGGAAAGTTGTGTGACGGCAGTGATCGGACCAGTAAGTATCGATCATACGGATCTCTGTGATGGTAGGATTGCGATGCTCTGATTTGAAATAATCCTGACAGAACCTGAGGTCATCAAGATCCATAGCCAGTCCCATATCACTGAGATATTTCTTGAGTGTTTCCTCTGTTGCATCTATGAAACCATCTAGGGTTGCAACTTCAGTCGGGATGTCATACTTAACATCCAGTGTTTCAAATGTATCGAGGGAAGCTTCTCTTGCTTCTACAGGGTTGATAACATACTTCTTGATTTCTGCTATCTCCTGCTCTGAGAGATTTCCGTAAAGGAGATAAACCTTTGCTGAACGTACTTTAGGACGGTCACCTGTTGTTAGAATCTGTATACATTGAGCAGCAGAATCAGCTCGCTGGTCAAACTGTCCCGGAAGGAACTCTACGGCAAAAACATATGCATCACTATGCTCCGGAAGCTTACTGTAGGTGTCATCAAGCTGTGGTTCACTTAAGACAAGCTTTGTAGCCTTTGTGAATGTCTCGCTATCCAGTCCCTCAACATCATAACGGTTTAAAAGACGTACATCTGTGAGATTCTTTATCAGAAGGATGTGACGGATGTCGTGACGGAGACCCTGTGCTTCGTGACGGAGGCCTTCCTTTTTCTCAACATAAACTCGATTTACCATTTATTTCTCCTTTGGATTTGACAATATTTGACAATTATTGATATGGTTTGCCTCGCATTTTTCAGATTACATCATTTAAGGTGCCGTAATCTTACGAACAGAAGGTTATAATTAAATATTAAGATGTGAGTGTCAAAAGTATTTGCCACTCACTGATGATGCGCAGCACGCACACATCCGTGTGCAAAGTGCTGCTGAACACTCATAACTCACGTCCTTTTGCTATGCAAAACGACTACGTTATTCGTGTTCGGGCGGGTCATAAAGTCTCAAATCAACG
>DGVW01000025.1:0-11318 GCA_002396005.1 Oribacterium sp. UBA4274 | reverse complement strand
ACTTTTGACCCTTACATCATATTAACTTTAAATAACCGTGTCAGAAATGCGGGGCGGGAAGAATTCGGTACGAAAAAGATTTATGAAAGAGCTTTAAGTGCTCTCTGACCAATATCTTTACGCATGTGCATGTCCTTGAAGCTTACCTTTGCCGCACTCTTGTAGGCCTTATCGATGGCTTCTTTAAGAGTTTTGGCTGTTTCAACAACACCAAGGACACGACCGCCGTGGGTATAAAGCTTACCGTCTTTAAGGTCGGCTCCTGCGACATAAACATTCTCGACTTCATCCACACCTGTGATCTCATAGCCTGACTGGTAAGCCACAGGATATCCGCCGGAAGCTTCAACTATGCAGCAGGCAGCTTCATCCTTCCATTTAACCGGAACGGAATCAAGTGTACCGTCAGTAGTGGCCTTCATGATTGTAAAAAGGTCAGAATCAAGAAGCGGAAGTACTACCTGTGCTTCAGGATCACCGAAACGACAGTTGTACTCGATGACCTTAGGACCATCCTTTGTGATCATGAGACCGAAGTATAGACAGCCTTTAAAGGTTCTGCCCTCGGTGTTCATGGCTTCAATGGTTGGTTTAAATATCTTTTCCATACACTCTTTAGCGATATCCTCTGTATAGTATGGATTTGGTGCTATGGTACCCATTCCGCCAGTGTTCAGACCTTCGTCATTATCATTGACACGTTTGTGGTCCATGGAAGAAATCATCGGAATTACTACTTTTCCATCTGTAAAGCTGAGAACGGAAACCTCAGGTCCCTCAAGGAATTCCTCGATTACGATTCTGTCTCCTGAATGACCGAATTTCTTCTCTGCCATGATAGTCTTGATGCCCTCTCTTGCCTCCTCACGTGTCATGGCGATGATAACACCCTTGCCGAGGGCCAGACCATCAGCCTTGATAACTGTAGGAATAGGACAGGTCTCAACATATTTTTCTGCTTCGTTTATATCTGTAAACACTTCATAGGCTGCAGTAGGGATATTGTACTTTTTCATGAGATCCTTGGAGAAAACCTTGGAACCCTCGATGATGGCAGCATTGGCTTTCGGGCCGAATGCAGGTATGCCGGCGTCTTGAAGTGCATCAACTGTACCTGCTACCAAAGGATCGTCAGGAGCTACAACAACATAATCAAGCTCGTGGGATTTGCAGAAATCAACCACCTTGGTTACATCGGTAGCCTTTATATCAGGAACGCATTCAGCATCTCTCGAGATACCGCCATTTCCCGGAATTGCGTATATTTTTTCAATTGAAGTGTTTTTCTTTAATGCCTTGATGATGGCGTGCTCACGTCCGCCACTTCCAACAACACCTATTTTCATCATTACCTCCATGAGCCACTGGGGATTCGAATGCATCTGCATCTGTATGTCAGATATAAGCAGTGAAAATCATAAGCTTATAAGAGAAACTGTATATACAGAGTTTTTTTATAAACGTTCCCAAGTGACTATTAAGCTATAATCAAAGTTTGAAAGAATACTTTCAGATTTTTGTATCTCTGATCTCTTTGCTCATCATTTCCGCAGCCTGTGGGAGAAGTTTCCATTCGGCCTGCTCCATAACCCGCTTCTGTAAAATCTCAGCGGTATCACCTTCCTGAATCTCAACTGCCTTCTGAAGGAGGATGCGTCCGCCATCAGGAATCTCATTTACAAGATGAACAGTTGCGCCTGTAACTTTTACACCTCTTGCAAGAGCCGCCTCATGAGGTTTAAGACCGTACATGCCCTTTCCGCAGAAACTCGGGATTAGGGATGGATGGATATTGATGATGCGATTTTTAAATAACTTTGTGAAATCCTCACTAAGAATTGTGAGATAACCGGCAAGTATGATAAGCTCGATGCCATTCTCTTCGAGAGTACGTATCAGCTTTTCCTCATCCTTCTGTACAACTTCGTGCCTGATTCCGGCTTTCTCAGCCCTCTCAAGAGCATATATCCCCGGTCTTGATCCAATCACCAAAGTGATCTCTCCATCAGGAATCTCCCCACGCTTCTCAGCATCGATCAGGGCCTGCAGATTCGTTCCGCCCCCGCTGACCAGCACAGCAATTTTTGTTTTGTCACTCATATATTTTGCTTCTCCGTATTTAACTGTTATGACACATCAGGTTTTATCCACATAAGAGAAAGTGCCATGGATGGTGCCGAGTCATACCGGTTGAAAGAACAGACAGTACAGGTCTATATGTATCAACCGGGGTATTCACTCATTTTGTAAAACTACCGGTATAAACCATGTGAGAGAAAATGTCCCGGATGGGTGCCAGGGCTTGCGAGTTGAGAGCACAGACTGCGAAGTAATGTACGTATCTGAACGCACGTTCAAAGTGCGTTCAGGACGAACATGACGAGCAGGATGTGATATCAATCGAGTGGGCCGGCATCCGCCGGGCATTTTCTCGTCCCATTTATAGTGTACCGTCAATCGAGTAGGCCGGCACCCGCCCTTGCATTTTCTCGTACCACTTAATGATGGAACAGTCTCATGCCGGTGAAGCAAACCACCATACCATACTTATCAGCGGTTTCGATTACATGATCATCTCTGATTGATCCGCCCGGCTCAGCAACATATGAGACACCTGACTTACGTGCACGCTCGATGTTATCGCCGAATGGGAAGAATGCATCAGAACCGAGTGCTGTACCTGTAAGAGTTGCCAGATACTCCTTCTGCTCTTTTCTTGTGAATGGAGCCGGCTGCTCAGTAAAATACTGCTGCCATGCACCATCGCTGAGAACATCATCGCATTCCTCGGAAAGGTAAACGTCTATGACATTATCACGATCTGCTCTTCTGAGACCCTCCTTGAAAGGAAGATTGAGAACACGATCACACTGACGAAGATGCCAGTGATCCGCCTTGTCACCTGCCAGACGTGTGCAATGAATACGTGACTGCTGTCCTGCACCGACACCGATAGCCTGTCCGTCTTCTGCGTAGGCAACGGAGTTTGACTGAGTGTACTTGAGAGTGATGAGGGCGATTGTCATATTGAGACGGGCTTCCTCAGGGATATCCTTGTTCTTTGTTACGATGTTTGCAAATGCCTTGTCAGTTACCTTGTAGTCATTTCTGCCCTGCTCGAAGGTAACACCAAATACCTGCTTGTGCTCTGCAGAAGCAGGCTTATAGTCAGGGTCGATCTTTATTACATTGTAACCGCCCTTCTTCTTGGTCTTGAGGATCTCAAGAGCCTCGTCTGTGTATCCCGGAGCGATAACGCCGTCTGAAACCTCACGGTGAATGATCTTTGCGGTTGTTGCATCACAGATATCGGAAAGAGCAATGAAATCGCCGTAGGAAGACATTCTGTCAACACCGCGTGCTCTTGCATAAGCGCAGGCAAGGAGTGAATCGTCAAGACCCTCTATGTCATCGACAAAGCATGCCTTCTTAAGTTTATCGGAAAGCTTACGACCGATGGCTGCACCTGAAGGAGAAACGTGTTTAAAGGATGCAGCTGCAACATGACCTGTAGCTTCCTTCAGATCCTTTACAAGCTGCCAGCTGTTAAAAGCATCCAGGAAATTGATATAACCCGGACGACCGTTCAAAATCTCAATAGGAAGTTCAGAACCATCCTGCATGTAAATCCTGGCCGGCTTCTGATTTGGGTTCATTCCATACTTTAATTCAAATTCTTTCATAGTGTTCTCCTCTGTAAACTCAAGTTTCATCACTGAATTCTGACGTAACGATATCAATCTGATTTGATGCTATCAGTTGATTTTTTCAAACTTATTAACAAGCTTGTTCTCGATGCTTCTGCCGTTGACATCTATATAGCGAACATATAGTGAAATCTTATTCTCTTCATTGAGATTGTTCCAGATAAGCTGCTTAAGCTCTTCTGCTGTGTTAGGGATGGCTATGCGCTCAGGCTCACCCTCGAAAGTAGGAATAGGATTACCATTCTCTTTGTAGGTGTGGATGAAATGGCCGAGACCATTCTGGAGCTTGTAGGAAAATGTATATCTTGCGCAATCAGTGCCGTTCGCATCCTGAGATTTAAGGATAGACATCTTGTAGCTCTCTGACTCATCAAGTGTAACAACACCGCTTATTCTCGGTGTCCAGTTAGGACCGTCCGGTTCAAACTCTCTGGTCTCGAGAGCTTCCTCAAAGGTATTGCCGTCCTTCATGAAATTATAGATAGTGTCAGTCTGATCGCCGTTTGTAACTATGAGATTGTCACCGATCTTACGAATCGGATTATAGATGATGAGGCTTGGATCCTCTACCTTGCTAGAGTCAGCCGGATAAATGGTTACTGTGTCACCATCTTCTGTGAAAACACGGTTTCTTGAATTGGCGGAACGTCCCATGATGAAATAAGCTACTGCAATAGATCTTCCATCTTCTGATTTACCGATGATGATACCGCGTCCGGGATACTCATTATTTTTAAGCAGTGCGCCGAGATCTGCTACATCATATGTTGTCATAATTACCCTCCGAAATATGATAAAAAAACAGTTTATAGTGAACGAAATGTTTAGGTGCTGAAAAATTAACTCAGTTTTGCGACATAATATAATGATGTGAGTGTCAAAAGTCGATATCGGACCGCTTCGCGCTTTGCGCTCTCGCGTTCCTCCCACATTCCGCACTCTCAGGCCGCAAAAAGCGTCCTTACGTGCTCCATGTGGGGCGTGTCATGAAGTCTATCTCCCACTTTTGTGCAAGCACACGTGGGAGAAGACTTATGACACTAATATCATATAATCACACAATTATCATTATGCTGATAGAGTCAGCGGATTACTCCAAAACAACCTTGTCCTCTGACTTTATGATCTCACCAAGGTGATATGCCTCTACACCGTTTGCTTTGAGGATTTCGATGGCCTTGGCCTCATCTTCCTTCGAAACAACTACGCTCATGCCAACACCCATATTGTAGGTATTGAACATATCACGGGTTGAGATGTCACCGGTCTTCTGGATGAGCTTAAAGATAGGAAGAACCTTTACATCATCCATTTTGATCTTTGCACCGTATCCGTCAGGGATAGATCTCGGGATGTTCTCGTAGAAACCACCGCCTGTGATATGGCTAATGCCTTTCACCTTGACACTCTCAAGAAGCTTGAGGACCGGCTTTACATAGATAACTGTAGGGGTGAGAAGTGCTTCACCGAGGGATTTACCCTCGAGATCTGCGAGAGGCTTTTTGAGTTCTTCTTTTGAGATATTGTCAATGTCAAAAACTTTTCTAACGAGTGAGAATCCATTTGAATGAACACCTGAGCTTGGAAGTGCTATGACAACATCCCCTTCCTTCATGGAATTGTTGTCGATGATATCGTCCTTATCAACGATACCTACTGAGAAGCCGGCGAGATCGAACTCGTCCTCAGGATAGAAGCCCGGCATCTCTGCTGTTTCACCACCAACAAGTGCACTGTCGCTCTGAACGCATCCCTCTGCAACACCCTTAACGATGTCAGCTATCTTCTCAGGAACATTCTTTCCGCAGGCAATGTAATCAAGGAAGAACAGCGGCTTGGCACCACAGCAGATAACATCGTTAACACACATGGCAACACAGTCTATACCAACAGTATCGTACTTCTCCATGAGGAATGAAATCTTAAGCTTTGTACCTACACCGTCAGTTCCGGAAACAAGTACAGGATGCTTATATCCTTCAGGAAGTTCAAAAAGTCCACCGAAACCTCCAAGACCTGAAGCAACTCCTGCAGTCATGGTTCTTGCAACATACTGCTTCATAAGCTCAACAGACTTGTATCCTGCAGTGATATCAACACCTGCATCCTTATATGCCTCGCTATAGCTCTTTGTATTCATAATTACTCCTTTTCTTCCGGCTTAATGGCCGCACATGGGTTATCATTGAACAGTTCTATATATTCACCGCTGGAAGGAACTTTATCAGCTTTAAATTTATGCTGCTCCCTCCACTCCTTTGAGATTTTCTCCTCAAAGCGGTTTTTGGAAGTAACTGAAGGGATCTCAGTCGGATACTTTCCGTCAAAACATGCGGTACAGAATCCCTTTTGTCCCGTTGGATCAGCAATTCTGATGACATTCTCAACAGATATATATCCCAGAGAATCTGCGCCTATGATTTTGGCAGTTTCCTCAACAGAGTGCTGGCATGCTATGAGATTCTCTCTGGAGTCAATGTCTATACCGTAATAGCATGGATTCATAAAAGGAGGTGCTGTGATACGCATATGTACTTCCCTGGCGCCGGCTTCTCTAACGATGCGAACAAGACGCTCACTGGTAGTACCACGCACTATTGAGTCATCAACCAGGATTACACGCTTTCCTTCTATCTCTGAACGGATAGCGTTGAGTTTGATTCTGACAAGATTTTCACGCTCAGTTTGTCCCGGTGCAATGAAGGTTCTGCCAATGTACTTGTTTTTCAAAAGTCCAATACCATATGGTATACCGGATTCTCTGGAGTAACCAACTGCAGCATCCAGACCGGAATCAGGTACACCGATAACAACATCGGCATCAACAGGATGTTCCTGTGCGAGATAACGGCCTGCCTGCACTCTTGCCTCGTGAACGGACGCTCCGTCAAGTATAGAATCAGGACGGGCAAAGTAGATATACTCAAAAACGCACATTGATCGTTTAACTTTATTACAGTGATCTTTTATAGAACGGATACCGTTGTGATCAACAACCATGATCTCACCGGGTTCAACATCACGAACAAGCTTTCCGCCTACTGCCTCGATGGCACAGGATTCACTGGCAAATACGACAGAACCATCTTCTAATTTGCCATAGCAAAGAGGATGGAAACCATGCTCGTCCCTTGCTGCGATGAGTTTTGATGGGGACATGATAACAAGTGAATAAGCACCATGAAGTTTATCGAGAGCATTGTTAACTGCCTGCTCTATAGACCCGGTCTTTATACGTTCTCTCGTTATGACGTATGAAATAGCTTCCGTATCTGTCGTTGACTGGAATATACATCCATTAAGTTCAAGCTCAGAACGGAGTTCATAGGAATTGACCAGATTTCCGTTGTGACAGAGAGCCATGCGTCCCTTTACGTGATTAACTACGATAGGCTGAGTATTGATACGATTGGTGATGCCGCTGGTGGCATAGCGTACATGTCCTACAGCCATTTGACCATTGCCGAGACGATTAATCTCATGCTGAGGCATGGCCTCGCTGACGAGACCAAGTTCACGACGGAAACGGAAAAGACCTTCATCATTTACAACAATACCCGCTGATTCCTGACCGCGATGCTGCAAAGCATAAAGTGCATAGTAAGTAAGACGTGCCATTGGTTTGGTTGTCCTGGAGTAGATTCCGAAGACACCGCACTCCTCATGAAGTTTACCCATAAATCTCCTTAATAAATATGTCTAGTGTAGTGTTTATTATATTTCCGGTACATTGAAACACTGTAAATGGTGCTCTTAAATGGTTCAATTTTTCTGATAAAGACTTTGACTTAACTTGGAAGTTAGCTGTTCCGTATATCAAATACCTTATCAATCATTGAACTGAGCTTCTATTGCAGCATTCTTCTCGATGATTTTTGCTTTGTTGGCATCACGTTCATCCTGAAGTTTCCTTGCCAGATTCTGATCCTCGACAGCAAGAATCTCAATTGCGAGGAGTGCAGCATTTTTTGCTGTATTAACACCTACAGTTGCTACCGGAATTCCTGGTGGCATCATGACTGTTGAAAGAAGCGCATCCATTCCATCCAGAACCTTGGATGAACAAGGAATACCGATAACAGGAAGTGTGGTGTTGGCAGCGATTGCACCTGCAAGATGAGCAGCCATACCCGCTGCGGCAATGATGACACCAAATCCATTTGATCTGGCTGATTCAGAGAATCTGGCAGCTTCCTCAGGGGTTCTGTGGGCACTGTAAACATGAACTTCTACAGGAACACCGTAATCCTTGAGTACTGCTATTCCCTTTTCAACTATTGGAAGATCTGAGTCACTTCCCATAATTACAGCAACTTTTTTCATTAAGTCTCCTCCTTCTTGTGCCAAAGACAGCAATCATGCAACATGATATCCTGCCAATTGTACGCAGCTATTACCAATGGATCTTTAGCTTTAACTGCATTAAAAAAGGAACAGCATATAGCTGTTCCTTGGTTATACAAAATCCATGATGATATTATTGCCGAAAATGCACTTACGACCAATAGAAAAATCGCGCACGGAAAAAACCGCACCAAAAACGCACTGTCCGGAGGATACGAGGGCAGAATTTCCTGCGTAGTGAACAGTATAATCATTAGTAACCATTCGCTTCATCCTCATGAATCCTTTCAATCAATTCGTATGAACAATAACAAGTGAATTATATTAAATGACAATACCCGAGTCAAGTCTGTAAAAACGCCGTAAAAATACAAAATTTAAGACATTTCTTTGGAATACTAATGCATTGACAGAATTCTTAACTTCTTAATGTCTATATCATATAGCTGTTATACTCATCATGTTCTAAGGCCTAAACGACAGACCGGCTGATATTTATAAGACTTTCTATTATTCAGCCATCTTGAGAAGAATATCATTTGATCTCTCAATGAACTTGGACATCTCTTCGGCAGGCAGCGGAGACTGCTGAATACGTGCTAAATCGTAAAGTTGTTCGGAGATAAGATCGATGGTCTCCTTCTTTGTACTATCCTGACCGTTATCCATAAGGTATTTAACCAGAGGATGTTCTGTGTTAAGTATGAGAGTTTCCTGAACAGGCATATCGCCCATGCTCATACCCTGCATTGCATACATCTTCATCATGTCGTTCATACGACGGCTTTCTTCAGATATTGAAAGCATGGCGGCTGTCTTCTGCTGTGTCATCTTCTGAAGCTTTACAACGAGAGAATCCTTCTTTGTTGCAGAACGGATCTCAGTTTCAAGATTCTTGGACTTCTCATCAAGCTGCTTCTGCTCATCTTCTGTGACATCAGCCTTAAATTCATCTGTAAGGTCAGCATCAATTCTTCTGAAGTGAACACCCTGATTCTTAGCTTCAAGTTCAGAGATAAATGGCTGGTCAATACGCTCAGGAAGTATTACGGCATCCTTGCCGGCCTCCTTGAACATTGAGATATACTGACTCTGCTGAACAGCATCTGTTACATAATAGATGATCTTGTTCTTATCTTTATCAGCGTCTGAAGTATTTGCATTGTCGTCAGTCTTTGTCTCAGTTGATGTGTTGCCGCTTGTTTCAGTTGATGCAGCCTCAGATTTGTTTTCTGTATCTTCTTCTGTATCAATTTTATTGACTTCAAGACACTCAGGAAGAGCAAGATACTTTCCGTTTATGTCCTTGAAGAGAATGTAATCTGTCATCTTCTTGCAGAACTTGTCGTCACGGAGACAGCCATACTTGATAAATGGTGCAATGTCATCCCAATACTTCTCGTAGTTTTCACGATCTACCTTGCACATTCCGGAAAGCTTGTCAGCTACCTTCTTTGTGATATAGTCAGAAATCTTTTTAACAAAACCATCATTCTGAAGCTGTGATCTTGAAACATTGAGCGGAAGGTCAGGACAATCGATAACACCCTTAAGGAGCATGAGGTACTCAGGTATTACTTCCTTGATGTTATCAGCAACGAATACCTGGTTGTTGTAGAGCTTGATTGTTCCTTCTGCTGACTCGTACTCCATATTAATCTTAGGGAAGTAAAGAATGCCCTTCAGGTTATATGGGTAGTCCATATTTAAGTGAATCCAGAACAAAGGCTCCTTATAATCATGGAAAACCTTATGGTAAAACTCTATATAATCTTCCTTCTTACACTCGCTTGGAGATTTTGTCCAAAGAGGATTTGTGTCATTGAGAAGTTGTGGACGCTTTTCAATCTTAACCTGTGCAGGAGTTTTTGTCTCTTTTCCGTCTTTATCTTTCTCGACCTTTTCAGGGATTTCTTCAAGTACAACGTCAGTATCGAGCTTCTTATCGGCGTCAATAGTCTCACTGTCTTTTGGAAGTTTTGTAATGTAAATTTCTACAGGCATAAATGAGCAGTATTTGTCGATGATCTCTCTCATTGCCCACTCGTTGTCATACTTAAGGGCGTCATCGTTAAGGTGAAGAGTTATAACGGTACCGATATCTGTTTTATCGCCATCAGTAAGTTCAAAATCTGTGCCGCCGTTACAGTTCCAATGAACAGCTTTAGCCCCTTCCTTATATGAAAGAGTATCGATTTCAACCTGATCGGCAACCATGAATACACTGTAGAATCCAAGACCAAAATGTCCGATGATTTGATCATCATTAGCCTTATCCTTATAAGTATTTATGAAATCAGTAGCGCCGGAAAAAGCAATCTGATTAATATACTTATCAACTTCCTCTTCAGTCATACCGAGACCATTATCCTTGATGGTTACTGTCTTTTTGTCAGAATCAACGATAACATCTACTCTTCCCTTGTAATCAGAAGGTTTAGTCCATTCACCGATAAGGCTTAACTTATCAAGCTTAGTGATGGCATCACAGGCATTGGAAATAACCTCACGAACAAAGATATCCTGATCAGAGTACATCCACTTTTTAATGATAGGGAAAATATTCTCTGAATTAATTGATAAAGAACCTTTCTTAGACATTTAAACACCTCTTTTGATATGATACTTTGACCAATGCCTTTTAACTGAAATCATAATACCTCGTAACGTACCACATAATGTTGTGAGAATACGGGCAGATAATGTATGATTTATGTGCATCAGTCAAAGGAAATTTATATTTCAAGTAGTCAACGTAATGTAGTATAGCACCCCTATTAGCACTCTGCAAGCGTAGCTGCTAACAATTCATTTATTCTTCACAATTCTAGCCGCACTTTTATTACTTAATATTTATATAAAGAAGGAAAGATATTTTATAGATGTTTATATATTGATTATTAGCCTTGTTTCATTTAGGAGATGATGTGAGTGAATATAGAAAAAAGAATAAAAAAAAAGAGAATCTTTTCAGATTCTCCTTTAAATGGAACCGCGGGGACTCGAACCCTGGACCGATCGGTTATGAGCCGACTGCTCTAACCAACTGAGCTACGGTTCCATCATCTTTTATTCAAAAGATAAAGCCGGGATTCGGACTCGAACCGAAGACCTACTGATTACAAATCAGTTGCTCTACCAACTGAGCTATACCGGCTAAACTCCTCCAGTTGGACTCGAACCAACGACACCGCGGTTAACAGCCGCGTGCTCTACCGACTGAGCTATGAAGGAATATAATTTATCGTGCCTTGAAAACTGCGTACC
>DGVW01000107.1 GCA_002396005.1 Oribacterium sp. UBA4274 | reverse complement strand
GCTTCCGTCTGAGTAGTGGTTTGTAAATGTTATAGATTCAAGTGTCTCAGACCCCTTCGTGATAGTTCTTGTTGCCTGAAGTTTACCGTTAACCTTTTCAACTACAACCTTTACTGTATAAGCTGTATCATCGTAGGTGAAGTTCTGAACTCCATCATTGTTCTCTACAACTGAGTATGTATAAGTACCTGCCTTCTCATACTCCATAACACCGAACTCATATGAACCTACGCCGGTCTCGATAGTTTTGGAACCATCTACACTTCCCTCAGGCATCGGATATGTCTTGTCATCTGCCTTCATGGTGAAGTGGAACTTAACTGTGTCCGGAGCTGTACCTGCATCATTGATAACTACCTTGTTGATAGGAGGATCTGTATCTGCCGGATCATATATATTAACGAATTCTGCAGCTTCCTGCTTCTTCGTTGGATCTTCGTCTTTATAAACCTTGACTATGGAAGCCTTGAGACCACCATTATCATCGTTTTCTACATATACAACTGCTGTATAAACAGTGTCATCATAAACATAGGCATCTGTTGTTCCTGCAGTCTGCTTTACTTCATACTTGTAACTAACTGGTTCTGTAAATGTCTTTGTGAACTCAGCATAAACTGTTTCGTTCTTTCTGGCATTTACTGTGATAGATGTCTGATCAAATGCCGGCGCACCATCAAGTGGTGTCATGGTTATGGTCACATCCTCTGAAGAGGCTTTCTTTCCCTCAAGAGTAACCTTGACAGGAATCTTTACTTCTGCCTCATATTTCGTTGCTGCAAATGCAGTAACCTGAAAAAGCAGAGCAAACAACATCACCAGGAATGCCCCTATATAGTTTTTTCTCATTACCCTACTCATACTTTAACGAGCCTCCTAATCAGTTTGCTCCCTTTGATACGAGACGTCCCAATACAACTGCACGTCCGTTCGTAGCTGCATCGACACATGTCGATAAACATATTATCTTATCCTCATCTGTTACACCTATGTCTCTATAGTGTGTAGCAGTTTCCCTCACATAATTCTGGAATCCACTCATATCCGCATTGGCATTCTGGACATTGTAGATGTACTTATCGTACGCGTCGCACTCGATAAGAGCGTAAAGCTCAATGTCATATGTCTCATCCGGAAGATAGAGCGTTCCTGTCCGGTGTCTGTTGAAGTAACTCTCACCTATGAACTCCATGACGTCACCAAACATACCGCCATTGTCCATATGATGTCCGTATAACAGGTTGTAAGAGTCGCTGAAATCCGGCTGATTGTAAGCCGATACAAAGATTGCTCCGGAAAGTGAAAACTCACCGTAAACATCCTTGTTGACATACTCCATATCATCAACTCCCTGCAGAACAGGATAGTCGATATGTGTATCATCAACAGTTATCCAGGCCTTAACATCCTTATTGATAGCTCGAAGCTCTGCGAATGTAGGAGCATTGTCTCCCTCCATGCCCGGTTTCAGTTTCAGAAGGTCACTCGACATGAAAGCGCCGCTATAGGTGACATACACATCCCATAGAGAATAGCCCCCGTACATAAGCATCATGATGATCATGATCGATGCTATAAATCCAAGAACCTGATTGCCAAATCTGGCAAGCAATGCCGCTCTCTCCATCAGACCTCCTTTCCACCATTTCATAGATTAATGATTAGGTACTGTTCCGAACTGTACCCTCATATCCTTAAATCTTTTATATGTCCGGTGAAGTACAAGATATTATAAAGTACTTCACCGAACTATACTAATTAATTTTCTCTAAAAGGTCTAATTACGTTTAGATTAGTCCTCGAAAGACTCTTTCTTACGAAGGAATGTAGCAGCTGCGCCACCTGCAAGAGCTACCATAAGAGCGTATGGAGCAACATCCATAGCTACACCAGTAGGAGTTACGTTGTCACGGTTGTTAGTAATAGTTACTGTAGCGCCATCAGCCAATGCATTTACTGTAATACTACCGTCACTAGTAAGATTCTCAGCCTGTGTTGTATTCTGTGTTGAATCTGATGTAATCTCATATTTTGTTGTGTAACTGTTTGTTCCTGCTTCAGGCTCTTCAATTTTAATTGTATCATCTGTTGTCAGACCGTAAACATGGAGCTCTGTTCCATCCATAACTTTATCAAAACTGATATTATGTGAATTATTTGCAGTTAATATTTCAACCTTATCAGCTCCATTTTCTCCTGCACCTGGAATTATAAGCTTATATTCCTCATCTGCAGAACTATCTTTACCAGGAGTTACAGTAACTTTAAATGTGAACTTAGCAGTTCTATCAGCAGCATTACCGGTAACCTTCTTTACAACCTTAAGATCATGAACAAGACCATTTGTCTTTCCATAATCATTTGTGATGGTACCAACCTTTACATCACCCTTTGCAAATACAACGTTTGCAACCTCTAATGCTGTATTATTTGTATTGTTGTTAACAAACACATACATCTTATATTTATTCTTTGTACCGTCATGTACATCATATGTCATACCAGCATATGTTCCTGTTGTCTCCTCAACATCATATACATATACACCTGCATGATCGAACTTAACATTGCTTACATCAATAGTAAACTTACCCTTATAGGTAATTGTCTTATTTGTTGCATCTACTACGCTCTGTGATGTTGATGTAAATGTAGCAGGAGTAACTTTGATGGCATCCTTACTTTCATCTTTCTTTGTCAAAACACCTGCATATACTGTTCCATAAAGCTGATCTTTACCATCAGCTCCTTTAACCTTTACGTCAGTACCTGCTGTACCTGCATTAATAGTCAAACCAAAATTAGTTACTGGCGCCATTGTATTGATATCAGCTGTAACATCCTTATTAATATCAATCGATGTTCCAGCTACTACACCTTCATTTGATGCTCCAGTCTCTCCAGGTACTGTAGTAGCGAAAGCTGAAAAGCTCATTGATGCAGCAAGTGCGCCAGTCATAACAAGTGTTGCGAGTTTGTTTACATTCCTTCTCATAATTAATTAACCCTCTCTTAAATTAAAATATACTATGTGTTGTTTATATTCAAATAAGTATATGCGTGGTACTTAATTTGACTGAGTTTCTCGGGTGGACACCATTGCCTCTCCGGCAAGTGAGTGTCAGGTCTTACAGATTTGATCTTCTAATGATTGTAATGACCTTACCCATTATTTCGTTTTCTTTCACAGGTCCGAAATATCGGCTGTCCTTTGCACCGTTTCTGTAATCACAGAGGATGAAGTATTCATCCTGCTGAAGCGTTACCGGATACTGGATGTAATCCTCATATTTAGGAGTGCTGTAAAAGATGTCGCTTTCGATCATCGTACTGTCGTTGATCTTGAGCGATGAATCATCTGTGACCTCAACTTTGTCTCCACCCTTGGCTACGACTCTTCCGGTGTAGGTCTTTCCGTCCTTCCGGAAGACAACTACATCACTGGAATTGATTCGTGTTTCGAGTCTGTAGAAAAGCATCAGGTCACCTGCACTGATTCTCGGCTTCATATCATCGTTTGACATTGGCTGCAATCCAAAGATTACAAAGAACATGATGTAGATCATGACTATCATTACAACAAGTCTTGTGAAAAATGATTTGATATCGTCAACCTGACTCAGTCTCCTGCGCCGCTGCCTTATCGCCTCATCTACCACCGTTCCTTTTCGGCCCTTGCCCGATGATTTCTGTCCCAGAGGACCGTCGCTATGAGTACTTTGTTCTTTACTCATCACTGTCCTCCATTTACTCTATTCAATTTTTCTTTTAATGTCTTAATTTCCTGATCTCGTTCCTCGAGAAGTGTCTGGTACTTCACTTCCTGAGCATCAAATAGCGATTTGTACTCATTGTTCAGGTCGTCAATCTTCTTCCAGACACTGTTCTCTGAAACCCCTCCGAAGAGGGATTTCTGGAACTTCATCTTTTTAATAAATTCTGCAATTTCTTCAAGTGATTTTGATGCCATATCTTCACCTTCCAAACTGCTGATTAATCTTCAAACAGGCTACGCTTCCGGAAGTCATATGCCAGAAACGCCATAGCGCCAATACCTGCAAATGCAAGAGCTACGAATGGGATAGCATTGTCGCCGAAGCCTGTTGGAGTGATTGCATTCTTTGTATTTACAAAATCAACCTTATTGACTTCACTGAGTTTAAGTGATTCCGTTACATATCCAGCCGATCCAGTGAATTCTGTAACTACTTCAGAACCATCCTCTTCAGAGATTGTAGTCCTCTTTCCGGTCCAACTTGATGTTGTTACATAATCTGCATAACTTGTACTTGTCTTTACCTCCTTAATGATGTAAGAAACATCACCAGGTAACATGATCTCTACCGGCTGTTCAGAGCCTAAAGCTGATGGAGTAATCGTAAATCTATAAGCACCATCATTCTGCTTTTCCATACGAAGACCTGTATTATTTGTTGAATCATAGTTCAGACCTTCAATATAGTTTGCATCATAGTTAGCAAGAACTCCATCTTTGTAAAGATACAAATCAAATGTTGTTGGCTGACATACAGCCATGGTTCCTTCATATTTCTTAGTGACTGTAAGTTTTTTAAGGTCGATTACGTTTACAGCTGTGAGTGTTTCAAGTTCAGCATTAGCTGCGCCTGTGGTAATTTCAAATTCTGTCTTGTTATTACTGAACTTAACGTCCTGAAGATGACCATCTACAACCATAGGATGATATACATTTTCTTCGAGCGTGAATCCTGCTACACCTGTTGTTTCCTCAAACTGATAATTATGTCCTTCTTCAACCATGAAGTAATAATTTTCAGTTCCTTTTTCCTTTACAAGTGGCTTAGCATTTGGATTAGAAGCATTTCCCTCTTTATTTTTATCAACGAAACCATAAGCTTCACCTATACTCTCTTCAACAAGAATACCGGGTGCTAGGTGTTTCTGTTGATCTTGAGCAGCCTCTACAATAACCTCTTTCTTTCCTCCCTGAACTTCAGTAGGTGTAACACTTGCCGGACAAGTCAGAGACAAACCTTCTACGTAGGGATCTTCATCACCCTCTCTAAGTAAGTTAAGTGTGATAGTTTTACCCTCAATATACTTTTTCTGATCAGCCGTATTCATTATCCATTTCTTTTGGAATGAAAGCTTTGTATCAGTAAGCTCCATATACGGATAAACTTGAATATTACCACCATCTTTTACAGTTTGGTCAATAACCAGTTTACCGTTTACATAATCAGCATTTTTGTAGGTAACAGATGCGCCACTATTAGTCTGATATACATATTTTGAATTGCCATTTTTATCCTTTACTTCAACAAACCCCTTTGGAATCGGCTTGTTTTCGTACTTTCCGTTTTCGATATCGGCAACTATGTCATACGCTTCCTGCTCCGGCCACACAATAAAACTTACTTTGTATGTATAACCACTTTCAAGAATAAACGCATTATCAGTATCTTCACTGGTACTACTACCCAACTGCCAAGTAACACTATTATTATCGTATTTAGCTGTGACGATCTTACTCAGATTTTCATCGGCTCTTATATAAGCATCGTCATAAACAGTTTGTTCAACTATTTCTTCTTTTTCTACTCCGTCTTCACCTATTACCTTTTGTTTTACTTTTTTGGTTATTTCGTACTCGTATTTATCTGCTACACCAATTACGTCTTTCACTGTAGCTGTGTAATCAGAAATACCGTCAACGATTGCTACATCTGCATATCTGAGATCATGCTTGATTACCTTTACGATAGTGGCAAATGCATTGTTTAGAGCAGTCTGACTGGTTGCAGAGAAATAATTTTCATTATCAACAGCTTTGCCGTTAAACAATGATTTCATAATCTCATCCGCAGTAGTTTCTTCCTCACTTCTAAATGCATTAATCGCATAGAAATGTTTGTTAGCTCCAATCAGTGAAGTGGACGCCTTTATTGCAGCTTCCTGATTCCAACCCCATGCATCAGACCAACCATCTCCATACACATAGGTTTCCCTAGTGTCATCAAGCCATCTATAATCGTCTCCGTATTCCTCCCATTCGCCATTAATCTTTACATTATATTTGTTTTTCCAATCTTTTTCTTCTACTCTAATGAGACCATCTTTATATGTTCCAGGTCCTGGAACATCATGACTATTTTTATTAACTCTGAAGGTAGGATCTCCATCAGAAACGAAGATAACATAAACTGGATCGTCATCATCATATCCAAAAGAATATCCATTTGCCTCTAACAAAGCACCTTCCCAGTTTGTTCCACCAGTTGCACTCAAGCCATTTACAGTTTTTTTGAACGAATCAAGATCTGATGTTGGTTTATATGTTGTTACATTAGTTGAAAATGTAATCAAACCTAACTCAACATTATTATTTTTCAGTAATGAAGTTGCTAGTGAGTTAACTGCTGACTTTGCCATTTCTAGACGAGTCTTATTGGATTCTTCTTTTGAAAATCTTTGTCCGGTGTATAAATTACCATCTTTATCATATACCGTAGTCTCAGTATCTGTAGACTCTAAAGGCACAAGATAGGTCTCACCATCTTCATAGTGCCCATCTACCCATACGTCATGAGCTTCAACCCATACTTCTTCTTCTACCCACTCTCTATGCCAATATCTATAATATATTCCATTCCACCAACCAGGTTCTATCCATTTTTTTTCACGTTTAGTTTCCTTATGACCTGGTACTGTTTCATTATGACCAGCTACCCATACACTTTCTGTGTACATATGCTGAAGTTGCTCATATGTATTTGTATTTTCATCAGGATAATAATTACCTCTATTATCTGGATTATACTCTGTACCTGTAACGCCGGAAGTATAATTCATACTTCCAGACAGATCGAGAACTACAATTACATTTGCTCCTTTCTTTTCCGTCTCAGCCCTTGACTTTCCTTCGACGCTAAGTGTCAAAGTGTATGTTCCATCTCCATTGTTTTCTACAGTCTTGTTTGTTGTAGGTGCACCTAAGTCTCCTACCTGAACATCTCCACCAGGCTGAACTTTATTTGGTGTATACATAAAATAGATATCCTGTGGAGCATTTTCAACTATATAACCATATTCATATCTTCTTCCAGTATATGGCTCATATCCTGAATCAGTAGTATATTGATATACCGTACCACTGTAATTATAGCTAACGCTATAATAGCCTGGGTGAGTCCACATATCACCATTATTATAGTAGTACAGATGTTCTCCTTCACTATCATACCTTCCACCATCAACCGGATATAATCCCTGTGTAGTTGTTGTACTAATAGTATTTCTAGCAACTTGCTCGTTGCCGTTATAATAATCTATATATTTTTGTCCGTTGACAGTTTTTACTTTTATAGATGTAATTGCCTGCCCATCCTGACTGCCTAGCCTTGCTCCAACCAGACCAAGATTTTTTCCATCTTTATCTTTAAGATCAGCGTTATATGTATAATTTGTGTGACCTCCTTGCACATCTTTAAGAATTATTGTTCCATTCTTAAGATTCTTAACAATTCCATCAATATTGTAAGCACTACCACTATTGTCATCCTTCAGTATTTCCTTTCCTGTTGTGGAATCAATATAATGAACTCTTATGTTGGCATATATATTATTATCATAATTTTCTTTCCATATGATTGCGAATACTGAGAAGCTCTCGACCTCAAACTCTGCTACAGCGCTTGCTACTTTGAGTTCCTTTTCTTCGCCTTCCGCAACTGCCTCTGCACTTGCCTTAAGCTCTTCATCAGAAATCTTTTCATCATTCTCATCAAGTGCCTTTACATCCTCTGTTGCAGCAACCTTTTCAGTTTTCAATGTGCTGTCTACTTCCTTCAGGTGATGCACTTCCAGTGAAGATGCATCGATGCTGTTGAGAAGTTCCTCATCGCTGAGGGTGATTCTTACCTTTACTGATTCCTTAGGCTCGATTTCGTTTTCGAAGCCATCTACAAATCTGATATCAAGTGCCTGTGAGTTGTCGTAGATATCATTTGCCTTGAGCTCTTCTATCTCATCCTTAGAAAGAGTGTCGCCTGACTTCTCTTCTTCCGGCTTGTAAAGCTTCTTTACCTGAAGTTTAGGATTCTTCTCATCAAAGGCTCCCTGTGGTGCAAAAACATCTACCTTGTATCCGTCGATCTCTGCCTCGTAGTGAATCTTGCCGAGCTCATCCAGTGTGTACTGTGCGATCTTGGCAACCTTCAGGTTTTCCATAGCTGCTTCTTTATCTTCGAGAACAGCTTCCTTGGCTTCCTCTATACGCTCCTTGGCAAAGTCGTCATACTCTGTTTGGATTTCAGAGCTTGTTGCTATCTTTTCTGATGAAGTCTCAACTTCCTCTGTTTCATCTGCTTCTGTTTCTTCTATCTCAGAAGGTGTAGCCATCTCATAGACTGTTTCAGTCTCATCAGCCAGTGCTGTGATTCTTCCGAGTACTACTTCCTCAACAGTTTCCACTGCGTGATGAACTGCTTCTGCAATCTTCTCAGGGATGGTTGCCTTTACTCCATCTTCCTCAGTCTCAGCCGCTGTTTCAACAGTCTCTTCTGTTTCAGCTTCTGTCTCGGTTTCAACCTCAGTTGTATCTTCTTCAGTAGCTGCTGCTGTCTCAACAACTTCCTCAGTGGTTTCTGTAATCTCTTCTTCCTGAGCAGTTTCGTTTATTATAGAAGAAACTCCGTTTTCTGTTTCAACTGCTGTTGTCTCATCCTCTGAAACTTCTGCATCAACTACTGTTGTTTCTTCTACTGAAACTGTTGTTTCTTCGGTAACTACTGCTGCAGTTGTTTCTGTCTCCTGAGCCTTGGTTGTTTCAGCCGCTGTGGTTTCTTCTACTTTCTTTTTCCCTGCCTCAGCGATAACCTTCTTGAGAGCTGCCTTTCTGCCGCTTACTGTAACCTGATCATATGTTACATCATCAACCTTGAGTGTGAACTTTAAGGCATCATCAGATCCATTGACAAACATGAATGTGATCTTCTCTTTGCCGGTGAGCTCATAGTCATAGTTGTCTGCTGCGTCCTGAACAGGCTCCTTGTAGTAAGCATCCTCACCGCCGTTGATAAGTGTATCCACATCTGTTGATGGCTCGTACAGGATGATGTCCTTTTCTGTGCCATAGCGGAACTCAACGTCCTTGGAGCTTGTGTCAGTGTCTCTCGTAAGCTCACTTGGTGTTGCTGTATCCTCTGCCTGAGCTGTTCTGGCATCCTTCTGAACGAAGATGCGGAGCTCTGCATCAGCTTCCTCCTCAAGTGTTTCTCTAACCGAATCAGGAACGTCTACTACATAGAGTCCGGGGTTTTCATTGAAAAACGCTTCATATTCTTTTATCGCTTTTGTGCTATCGGATGTTGCGCCGAGATAATCCTGCGCCTCGAACAGTTGATCGTCATGGATAGCTGTAAGTGCGGCATCTCTCAGATCATCGCTTGAGAGGTCGAGTGTTACCGACTTTCTGGTAACGATGCCTCCCGATACTTTGGCGCTTGACTCTGTCTCTGCCTCTTCTGTGTTACTTGCAAGTGCAGGTACCTGAACTCCTGTCAGAACCATGCTTGTGGCCAGAACAGCAGCCATCCCTTTTTTATAATTTTTAAAGATCGAATAAATCGTTTTCTTCATATACTACTACCTCAATCGAAGCCAACCCCTTCGGCTTTTCTTTTTCATGAGGCATACTATATCAGAACAACCATTATCGATTTCCTTAAAAAATTTACGAATTTTTGAATTGTTGTATTTTCTATTTATGTATAATTAATTTTGTGTAAACTATGTAAATTTTTACAAAAAAACGACAGTGGCAGATGCCGCTGTCGTTTTTTCGATATTTTTAACATAATTCACAGTCAAATCGTTGCCATGATTTGTTAGTATTTTGAAATATTTAAAATTTTTAATAGAATCAGATTTATTGTTTCAGATTTGTTTTATTAAATTCTGACAAAAATCTTAAGCGTTTAATTTAAGTGTCTCAGCTTGATTTAACCGTCTTCCAACGATTGTTGTAAAGTGCATCGCCTTCCTGTCCGAGGAAATGATAAAACTCACATGTCTCAAGAAGTTTTTTGGTATCCGGGAATACGTCTTCATTGTCCAGATACTCCTGATCCAGCAGCTCCAGTGCTCCGGTATTGGGAGTTGAGTATGTGATGTACTCAAAGTTCTTGGCCGCAACATCCGGTCTGCAGAGGAAATTGATCCACTGCTCTGCGTACTTTTTGTTACGTGCATTCTTTGGTATGACCCATGCATCTATCCAGAGGTTTGTACCTTCCTCTGGGACAACATAGTCGATTCTTACATCTGTATCTGCAAGTTCGTCCTGCACATACAGTATCTCTCCGGAGTAGATGACACCGATGGCCGCTTCTTCACCTATCATCTTGTCTCTTACCTGATCTACGACATAAGCCTGAACGATAGGTTTCTGGTCTATGAGGTCCTTCATGGCTGTGTCAAGCTCCTCAGGATCTTCTGTGTTACAGCTGTATCCGTTTTTCTTGAGGGCCACCATAAAGGCATCTCTCACTGAGTCCTGCATGAGGATTTCATTTTTGAGAGCCGGATTCCAGAGGTCTGACCACTTGGTGGGATACGGGATACCGAGTTCGTCAAGCATGCCCTCATTGTATAAGATTCCTACTGTCCCCCAGGTATACGGCACAGCGTACTTGTTCCCGGGATCGAACTCTGAGGCCATCTTCATGTAGTCCTCACCGATATACTTTATGTTTGGGATGTTGTCATAATCCACTTCCTGCAGGAGATTGTTTTTTATCATCTTCTCGATCATGTAGTCTGACGGGCAGACACAATCGTAGACAACTCCACCGGCCTCAATAACCGGGTACATCTCCTCCAGTGTCTCGAACACATCGTACACAACATTGATGCCTGTTTCTTCCTCAAACTGGTCGATGAGTTCAGGATCGATGTATTCGCCTGCGTTATATACATAGAGTGTATCTTTGGCAGGTGTTGGTATCTTCTCTATGTCCTTCTCTGTCGTTCCGCATCCCACTGCCACTGCTGCTACTGCTGCGGCGACTGTCAATGCCAGCACCGCTGCAGGGAGCCTGCGGGTTCTTATCTTTCTGATTGCATGAAACATCTCACAATCTAATCTTTTCATCCTTACTTTTTCCTCCTGCTGAGCCACTCAGGCGCATAGTTTCCTATCATAAGTACGATGAAGACTGTCAGGAATATGACTGTGGACAGCGCGTACATGGTCGGGCTGATGCCCTTTCTGACCTGACTGTATACGAGAGTTGATATGGTGTCTATGCCTGCACCTCTCGTAAAGTGAGTGATGATGAAGTCATCGAGGCTCATGGTAAATGCAAGCATAAATCCTGAGGTGACGCCCGGCATAAGCTCCGGCAGCACCACCTTGAAGAAGGCCTGTATCGGTGTCGCGCCGAGGTCGAGGGCCGCTTCGTAGGTGTCCTTGCTTGACTGTCTTACTTTCGGCATGACGCTCAGTATGACATATGGCAGGTTAAAGGTTATGTGTGCTATCAGTATGGTATGGAAACCAAGTGATATTTTGAAGGCTATGAAGCAGAGCATGAGTGAGATACCTGTTACGATATCTGCATTGAGCATCGGGATGTTGGTGATACTCATGACCGTGTTTCGCGACCAGGACTTCATGTTGTTGATGCCGATAGCCGCTAGTGTGCCGAGTATGGTGGCGATGAGTGCTGACAGAAACGCTATGATGAGTGTGTTTCTGAGGGCGGCCATGATGGTATCGTCCGCCAGCATCTCCAGATACCAGTCTGTGGTGAAGCCGGACCACTTGGCGCGGGAACGGCCGCTGTTGAAGGACAGCACCACGAGGGTCGCGATAGGCGCGTACATAAACAGTACTATGAGTGAGAGGTAGCAGTTTGACAGTGCTTTTTTCATTTTCTCCATCACATGATACCTCCTCTTCTTGTATCTGACTTGTCATCGAAGTGGTTCACAAAGAGCATGGATACGATGACGAATATCATGAGCACCAGGCTCAGTCCCGAACCCTGGTTCCAGTCGGAGTCCTGCATGAACTCCTGCTCGATGACATTACCGATGAGATATATCTTGCCGCCGCCCAGCATGTTGGAGATGGCAAAGGTTGTCAGCGCCGGTACGAACACCATAGTTACGCCTGACACGATGCCAGGAACTGACAGCGGCAGGATGATCTTAGTAAGGGTCTGCCAGAAGCTGGCGCCCAGGTCGTATGCCGCATTTACAGTATTGTCGTCTATCTTCATGAGCGCGTTGTACAGCGGTAGTATCATAAACGGAAGGAAGTCGTACACCATGCCGATGAGGACAGCAGCTGTTGTGTTGATGAGGTGCTGTTCCGGCAGGTGCAGGGCCGTAAGCATTCCGTTGATAACGCCTTTTCTCTCCAGAAGTGTCTGCCACGCAAGGATACGGAGCAGTGAATTCATCCACATGGGAAGGATGAATATGAACACTATGATGGAGCCTCGTCCTACTTTATGTTCACGGAGGATCATGGCCAGCGGGAAGGCCAAAAGAAAACATATGGCCGTGCAGGATGCTGCAAGGAGCATAGCCCTGTACAGAGGTCTGTAGTTCTCCCATACCAAAATCTCTGCCAGATTCCCGAGGGTAAAGGCATGGTTCGGGTCTGTAAAGCCATAGTAAACTATGGTGAGCAGCGGAATAACTATGAATCCCACGATCCAGATGATATATGGCATCGCAAGATATCTTGATGATTTACTCTTCAACTCCCAGTGCCTCCTCATCTTCAGATTCCGGCTTGTTCATGATCTGGATGTTGGATGGCTTCACATAGAGGCCTACCTTCTTGCCCGGTTCGTGCATCTCGGTTGAGTGGATGAGCCATTCGAAGCCGTCTTCACTTCTGCACTCCATCTCGTAGATCTCACCCTTGAATATGATGTGTGTCATCTCACCGTGGAGGATTGCCTTAGGATCATCATCCTCGATGATCTCCACGTCCTCAGGTCGGATAACTACGTCTACCGGTTTGTTGGTACCGAATCCTGCGTCTACGCACTTGAAGGTCTTGCCGCAGATACGAACTACGTAGTCTTCAAGCATGACGCCGCCGATGATGTTGGAGTCTCCGATGAAGTCTGCGACGAAGGCATTCTCAGGCTCGTTATAGATCTGCTCAGGACTTCCGGCCTGCTGGATGTAACCCTGGTTCATGACTACCACATAGTCTGACATGGTGAGGGCTTCTTCCTGATCGTGTGTTACATATATAAATGTGATGCCCAGCTCGTTCTTGAGTCTGATGAGCTCGTACTGCATCTCCTGACGGAGTTTCAGGTCAAGAGCGCCCAGCGGCTCGTCCAGAAGGAGGAGTCTCGGCTCATTTACGATGGCGCGGGCTATGGCGATACGCTGCTGCTGACCACCGGAGAGGGAGTCTATGGAACGCTTCTCGAAGCCGTCAAGGTTAACGAGCTTGAGGGCGTACTTGATTTTGTCCTTGATGTATGACTCCGGCTTGTTCTTGATGCGGAGTCCGAAAGCGATATTGTCAGCGATGCTCATGTGCGGGAACAGCGCGTACTTCTGGAATACAGTATTGAGCTGACGCTTGTTGGCAGGAAGGTCTGTGATGTCTGCACCATCAAAAAGCACACGACCCTGATCCGGTTTCTCGAATCCTCCGATGATACGGAGTGTTGTGGTCTTGCCGCATCCTGATGGTCCGAGGAAGGTAACGAAGCTGTTTTCATGTATATCTAAGGAAAGATCGTCCAAAATGAGCTGACCATCGTAGGATTTGCTTATATTTTGTAGCTGTAATAAATTCTTACTCAAAGTTTTTCCCTCCAGTGAAGTTTGGTTTCCGGCACCCATACAACTTTGATGCATGTGTATGCACTTCAGGCAATTGCTCAGGGTTCTGTACTTCATGTTTTCCCGGCAGCGAAGTCTACACGATGACTGCACCGTCAATTGCCCAGGGTTCTGTACTACTTGATCAGGCATTTCACACATCAAAAAAGGCTGAAGCCATGAACATGACTCCAACCTGTATAACGAACAATATATAGAAGAAACTCTGCTTCTGCGATGCCCTCACACCTCTGATATATGCTTAAAGCCGACATCTGATCCGTACCCCTACAGAGCTGATGTTTAGCTGTCTGCCTTACTGACTGCACAGGTTTTTACCCACTGCATCTATCATTTATGTTTTCTGACTTCTCATCGCTGACAAGCTATATAGTTTCCATTCCGTCTATCCAGAGTGCTTACAAAGGCAACTCTATTGATCGTTTCACAAGATGGAGTGATGTACTCCGTTCAGCAGTTAATCTCAACACCCGCACCTCCTCGTCCGTATTAGGTGCAGCGATGTCCTGATTATCGGCAAAGCCTTATAAGATACCGCTAAATACTTATAAAATTTGAGTCCTCCTGACCTTTCTATCAGGGCCAACCTTTCATGTATCCAACACCCCTGGGTGCCTTAGCATGCCGTCGGCTACTCAATCAATAAAATCATTTGTAAAACATCTCTGTTTCACGCATTTTTCCTCTGCGATATTAACAGTAAAAACAGCTATCGTCAACGGGTTTTTACAATTTAATATACGGCATTATTAGATATATTATCCTATCGCCCAACCAACAAGTTTTCTCTTCTCAGAATCAAAAGATACACCTATCTTAAATACCTTTCTATGGTCAGCAATAAACGAAAGTGCATAGTCTTTTTTCTCTATCTGATCCAGAGCTGCTTCTGCTGTATCATCGCGTTTAAACTCAAAAAGATATATATAATCTTTTGTCTCTACTTTACAATCTATACGTCCGCTATAGGTATGCATCTCACATATAGTAAACTTGCTAAGCAGAGTGAAGACCAGATATATAACTGATTGAAAATAATGTTCAAAAGGATCATTTTCTGTTGTGTAAGAAATATTTGCAAACAGTCCGGTGAGCACTTCTCTGATTTCTTCAAGATTTCCGTTCTCGATATATTCATCCAATGTAAAAATATCCAGACCATTGCCTACATTAGCCCTAGGAACATATGAAGGCATCAAACTTTCCAAAAATCCAAATTTAACTTCTTTATTTGGAAAACTAAGCGTATATCGTCTTTTAGCTTTATCATAATCTGATATAGTGAGGTATCCGGTCTGATACAGTAATGGTACCGCATCCAGAGTATCTCCGGTGTAATCCTTCAAGGCAGATTCATTGGCATATATTGTTTTATTGGAAAATTTGCGAAGATCAAATTTCTCTTTATGAATTTTCTTTACTAAAAAAGCAGGCGTACCTGTTTCAAACCAGTATGCTCCAAAATCCTTGTCATAAAACGCATTTAACAAACTATACGGGTTATAAACCCCTATGCTGTCCGGAGAAAAATGATATCCATCGTACATCTGCTTTAGCTCTGCCAGACACTCTTCTTCACTTAGGCCCTGTTCCTTCGACATTTTAGAAACTTCAGGATTGAAGTACGAATTAATTTCCTCCTCTGTAATTCCGCAAAGTGCCCCATAGTCTTTTGTCACTGATATATCTTTTAATTGATTCAAATCACTAAATATACTAACTTTGTGGAATTTCGAAACTCCTGTTATAAATATGAATTGTATGAACTCATCAAAACTTTTTAATGAACTGAAAAAGCCTTTGATAACTTCCCTGTTGTGTTCCTGAAGTTCTTTATCTTCAACAGTATCAAGGAGTGGTTTATCATACTCATCCACCAGTACAACAGAACGTAAACCTGCTTTTTCTCTTGCCATAATCAGCAGATTTTGAAATCTTTCGCTTAATATTTTGTCACTTTGGTCAACCCCGTACTGTTTCTCCCATCGTCTCAGATGGATACTTAAGGCTTCTTCAAGTGCACCTTTTTCCTGATAATTGACACCATTAAAATCGAAATAGAATACCGGATACTGTTTCCACGCTGAACTGTTATTTTCTTCCATCTTTTCTATCTTCAGTCCGGAAAACAATTCTTTCTTTCCTTCCCAATATGCTTTTAATGTAGAAAGCAAGAGACTCTTTCCAAATCTCCTGGGCCTGCTGAGGAAATAAGGGACATTGTTATGAACAAGCTTATAAATGTATTCTGTTTTATCTGCATATATAAAGCCATCTGTTCTTAACTTTTCAAATCCCTGTATGCCAATCGGCAATTTTCTCTCCAAAGACTTCACCCCCCAATCTCAACATTTTTGAAAGTTTCTTTTCTATATAATAGCATAAAAATATAGTCACTTTTTAAACTATAGGAGTTGTTGCTATCATCGGTCTCGTTTATGAGATAACAAAAAAATAACCGCCCCAGCCTCTAAACTGAACGGTTATTTATAACATATTGTTTAGGGCTGACCGTCTACGGCAAGCTCCTTTTATATTCTTATATTAATTCTTTTTCTTTTGTTTTTCAACAGGTATTTTAAACTCCATATGTGAACTTTAGATATTTCAACACAGTGTATAAACAAGTATTTAAACACAATCTGCACATAGCAGCTTTCTGATATAATTTTTTAATTCTGGTTACACGGTACTTATATAGTCACTTTTTAGACTATAGGAGATTTTCAGCTCGTATGTTATAATCCTCATCGGCGCTTGCCCTTGCGGTAGGCGGTTGGCCCTTCATCACGGAGGGTTTTGTTGATCCCTCCAGAAAGGAGGGTCCCATGGTTTCTTACAGTGATTTGTTCCAGTTTGGACTTTTGATTGTTGCTATCATCGGTCTCGTTTATGAGATAACAAAAAAATAACCGCCCCAAAGCCTAGAAAACTTGAGCGGTTATTTTTAACACTATAGTTTCAAGGGCTGACCGTCTACGGCAAGCGCCTTTTATATTCTTATACTAATTCTTTTTCTTTTGTTTTTCAACAGGTATTTTAAAGCACTATCATCGATCTCGTTTACGAGATAACAAAAAAATAACCGCCCCAAAGCCTAAGAAACTTGAGCGGTTATTTTTGTAACTAATCAATTCAAGGGCTGACCGTCTACGGCAACCGCCTTTTATATTCTTATATTAATTCTTTTTCTTTTGTTTTTCAACAGGTATTTTAAACTCAATATGTAAATGATATTTTTATCAACTACTTCTTGCAGTTTTCAGTCTTTTCTCTTGCATGTTTTGCAAGTATGGCTTTCTGCACTTCGTTCAGCTTGAACTTATCAAGTTCAACTCTTCTTGCATCCAGTTCTTTATGTCCTACATGGTCGCAATGTCCAAGCTGCGCTTCCTCGCAGGCAGCGCATGATCCGAACTTTTTATAATTTATGATCAATCTTCGTATGATTAAAATGGCAATTACACATAATATGCCTATTACAATAATATCTGTCATGTCCTGATACCTCTTTCAGATGCGTACTCTTCTTACATAAGCACATGCATGCTTGGTTTATGTAAGAAAATATACTATATATTATCCGGCAATTTCTCAAATCACTAAACGCACCAATCATCACACTAATTGCACTATTGCGTTGTCACTCCCAATATACGATATCCCTGGGATGCAACAGTTTCATCAAGTTCTGTCATAATCTCTCTTACAGAAACGGTTCTTTCTAGTGTAAACCTTGCCTTGCCTGTCTCATGGGATGCCGTAAGTCCTCTTGCGTCCGGAAATGCTTTTCTGATTGCGTCCTTCACATGGCTCTCACACATACCGCACATCATACCATCTATTGAAATTGTGATTGCTTTACCTGCCTCACATATACTGTCCGGTTTCATATCTTCTTTCATCACATCCGGTGATACTGGTACTGCCGGCTTTTTGAAAAAACCGATAACTGTCTTGATACCGAGCACAAACATCACGCCGATGATCAGTAGTACTACTAGATCAGTTGAATTAAAAGGAACATCTATATACATCTTGCTTCACTCTACTTTCATAGTACACAGTCCTTCGATATACCCCCTTGGAGTATATCAGTTAGTCAGAGCTAATATATAGCGTTGCCCCTGTAATGTCAAGTAACATAGTCATACTACTTATTTGATAGCTGCTTCAAGATCTCATCACTTAACTTGCCATATAGTCACTTTTTAGACTATAGGAGATTTTCAGCTCTTATGTTATAATTCTCACCGGCGCTTGCCCTTGCGGTAGGCGGTTGGCCCTTCATCACGGAGGGTTTTGTTGATCCCTCCAGAAAGGAGGGTCCCATGGTTTCTTACAGTGATTTGTTCCAATTTGGACTTTTGATTGTCGCTATCATCGGTCTCGTTTATGAGATAACAAAAAAATAACCGCCCCAGCCTGTAAACTGAACGGTTATTTTTCTAAGTAACTTATAGTTAAGGGCTAACCGTCTACGGCAAGCTCCTTTTATATTCTTATATTAATTCTTTTTCTATTGTTTTTCAACAGGTATTTCACTATAAAACAGACCGTGTATTTCACTATAAAACAGACCGGAGTCAACTCCGGTCTGCATAAACATGACTATATTATCCCTTTGCTGCAACTGCACCAACTGCAGATTTTCTGGCATTTGGATCCGGTCTGAAAAGGAGATACAGATATCCGGCAAGTACTACAACTGCAATGATTGTAAATACGCTGAATGCTACCTGTCCAACAGCAAGTCCAACAAGCTGATAGATGATGAGGCAGATAAGGTAAGCATTGATATTCTGGAATGCAATGGCGAACCAGAACCACTTCCTGTTGTTCATTTCCTTGGCCATAGCTGAGATAGCAGCGAGGCAAGGTGAATCGAACATATTGAAAAGAAGGAATGATACTGCTGCTATTCCTGTAGGGAAGAATGCTCTGAATGCTTCATTCATAGAAACATCATACTCTTCAAGTGCTTCACCGAGGCTTGATACTACAGAAAGTGTAGATACCAGCTGCTCCTTGGCAACGAAACCTGAAATTGAAGCAGCAACTGCCTGCCAGCTTCCGAAACCTACCGGTACAAACATCCATGCAAAGACATTACCGATTGACGCAAGGAATGAGTTCTCAACATTCTCAACCAGTGTGAATGTTCCGTCAACGATACCAAACGCACCGAGGAACCACATAACTGCACAGCAGAGGAAGAGGATAGTTCCGGCTTTCTTCAGGAATGCCCATACTCTCTCCCAAACATGAAGAAGCACATTCTTGATAGAAGGAACATGGTAAGCAGGGAGCTCCATTACGAAAGGTGCAGGATCTCCGGCAAACATGGTTGTCTTCTTCATGATGATGCACATGATGATAACCATCGCGATACCGGCAAAGTACATTACAGGTGCAAACCACCATGTACCACCCATGAGGTAACCTGCGATCATGGCGATTACAGGGAGCTTGGCACCACATGGAATCGATGTTGTGGTGATCATAGTCATACGACGGTCCTTCTCCTCCTCGATGGTACGTGTAGCCATGATTCCCGGAACACCGCAGCCTGATGAGATGAGGAACGGAATGAAGGACTTACCTGAGAGGCCGAATCTTCTGAAAAGTCTGTCCATGATGAATGCTACACGCGCCATGTATCCGCAATCCTCGAGGATAGAAAGGAAGAGGAATACTATAGCCATCTGTGGAGCAAATCCGATAGGAGTACCGATACCACCAACGATACCGTCAACTACGAGTGATATGAGCCAGTCTGAAGCTCCTGCATTGGTAAGGAGATTCTCGAAGAATGGCTGGCACCACTCTCCTACAAAGACATCGTTTGTCCAGTCTGTAACGATAGTTCCGAGGGTTGTTACTGAAACGTAGTAAACAAGGAACATAACAGCTACAAAGATAGGAAGTGCGAGGATACGGTTTGTGACGATCTGATCGATCTTGTCTGAAACTGAGAGCTCACCGGCTTTTCTCTTCTTGGATACAAACTTGTCACAGAGTCCCTTGATATAGTTATATCTCTGATTTGTGATGATTGACTCAGCATCATCATCAAGTTCATTCTCACAATCAACGATGTGAGCCTCGATATCATCCTGAGTTGTCTTATCAAGGGTAAGCTGCTCGAGGGCAACTGAATCTCTCTCAAAAACCTTTACCGCAAACCAGCGAAGGTTTGTCTTGTCAACTTTACCCTCAAGGTGCTCCTCGATATGAGCGATGGCATGCTCAACCGAACCGTCAAATACTGCAGGAAGTGAAGCCTTTCTGCCCTCCCTGGCTGCCTCTATGCAAAGCTGTGATGCCTTATCGATACCCTCGCTTCTCAGTGCAGATATCTCTACAACCTTACATCCCAGTTCCTTGCCGAGCTTCTCGATGTCGATCTTGTCACCGTTCTTACGGACAACATCCATCATGTTTACCGCGATAACCATCGGAAGTCCGATCTCAACAAGCTGAGTTGTGAGATAAAGGTTTCTCTCGATATTGGTTCCGTCGATGATATTCAGGATAACATCCGGCTTATCCTTCACAAGATAATTACGTGATACAACTTCCTCAAGTGTATATGGAGAAAGTGAATAGATACCCGGAAGATCCTGAATAACAACATCTTTGTTTCCCTTTAAGCGACCTTCCTTTTTCTCAACAGTTACTCCAGGCCAGTTACCAACATACTGATTGCTGCCTGTCAAAGCATTGAACAATGTGGTTTTACCACAGTTAGGGTTACCGGCTAATGCAACCTTGATTTCCATACTTTTTTGCCTCTCCTTCCAACTCATAGATATAAATCCTGTCAGCTGTAAATCTGCCGACTGGCTCAAACCCCTGTTATATATTTCATATCTGCCCGACCACCCGTTTAAACATCCTCTTGCCAATGTCTAAGGATGGAATTCCTCACCTCAGGCCATCTCAAGGATATCCGCGTCATCCTTACGGATCGAAAGCTCGTATCCTCTGACTGTGATCTCAATAGGATCACCGAGAGGTGCAACCTTGCGAACAAGGATATCTGTGCCCTTTGTGATACCCATATCCATGATACGTCTCTTGAGAGCACCCTCTCCATGAATCTTAAGTACTGTAGAAGACTGTCCAACAGGAATGTCTCTAAGTGTCTTCATAACTAACTATCCTCCCTTAATCAACCATAATTTTGGATGCCATCTGACTTGTGATACCAAGTCGTGTATCCTTTATATTGACGATAACATTGCCATCTCCGGTATCAGAGATAACTTCAACACTCTCTCCAGGAACAAAACCGAGATCCGCAAGATGTTGTCTCATGTCGTCCTTGCCTGCAACTCTGCTTATCATATGCTTACCGCCTACGCCGGCCATCGATAAAGGTAACATACAAATCCTCCTTAGAATATAATCCGTCATCCCTGACTCTTTACTTATTTGAATTACGTGTTAAAATTAGCATTAACTAACCGTGAAGTCAATAGTTAAGACTAACTAAAGTTAGTCATGACTTAATTTTATTTTTATATGCTTTATAGATTTTTTATATTTGAAAGGAAATAATTATGAAAGCTTATGAGACCCATGAATCCTCAGAAAACTATCTCGAGAGTATACTTATGCTTTCAATGGATCAAAAGGTGGTTCGCTCTATAGACATAGCAAACATGCTTGGCTTCTCTAAACCATCAGTATCAGTCGCTATGAAGCGTCTCCGCGAAGAAGGCATGATCACTGTTGATGATAACGGCTATATCACTCTCACTGAGGAGGGCATGAAGATTGCAAAAGGAACCTATGAGAAACATATCGTCATTACCAATGTTCTCGTAGATCTCGGAGTCAGCGCCTACACTGCCGGACAGGATGCCTGCCGCATCGAACACGTACTGAGCCCGGAGACCTTTGCAAGGATCAAGGACTACTACCTGAAGTGCCATGACGGCGTTTCACCGGAGCTTGATGTGATCAACAATTACGAACAGAACAGTCATTAGTCTGTCATCATTTTTTCACAGTTAGTAGTCTCATAGCATTGAGTATACATATCACAGAGACTCCTACGTCACCGAAAACCGCTGCCCACATGTTGGCGATGCCGAGGGCTCCGAGGATGAGTACAACAACTTTTACTATCAGTGCAAATGCTATATTCTGGCTTGATACTCCTACGGTTTTTCTGGCGATGCGGATAGTTGAGGCAATCTTCCGGAGGTCGTCATCCATGATGACTACATCTGCTGCTTCAATGGCCGCATCTGAACCGATAGACCCCATGGCGATACCAACATCTGCTCTCGCAAGTACAGGTGCATCATTGATTCCATCTCCTATGAATGCAAGTTCAGCCGTACCCTCCTTATGTCCTCTTGTATCAAGCTCCTCTATGAGCTCTTCAACCTTTGAAACCTTGTCCTGCGGAAGGAGGTCTGTATAGACATTATCAACACCCAGTTCTCTGCCAACTGCCTCACCTACCGTCCTTCTGTCACCGGTGAGCATAACAACATTCCTGACTCCCTCTCTCTTCATATCGGAGATGGCCTCACGGGCACCTTCCTTGATCTGATCCCTGATGAGGATTGCGCCCAGGAATCCGGCTTCCACCGCCACATATGCTATAGTTGCCGCATCATCTGTCGCTCTCTTATATGTGATGTTGTGCGCCTCCATGAGCTTCTCGCTGCCTACATAAACTTTCTTTCCTTCAATGACAGCGATGATGCCCTGGCCGCTGACATTCTCAACATTCGTAACGCAACTCATGTTTAACTGCTGCTCCGGGAACTCGCGGCTCAGTTCTTCCCTGATGGAAACTGCGATTGGATGTGTGCTCATACCCTCTGCAAGGGCTGCGAGCCTCAGAAGTTCACTTCTGTCAACTCCTTCAGCAGCCTCAACCTCTGAAACCACAAAATTACCTTCCGTAAGTGTTCCTGTCTTATCTGAAACCACAGTATCAAGCCTTGCAAGAAGCTCCAGATAGTTGGAGCCCTTTATCAAAACACCTATGGTGCTTGCCGCGCCTATACCCCCAAAAAATGCGAGTGGAATCGAGATGACCAGAGCGCATGGGCACGATACAACCAGGAAGGTACAAGCTCTGTAGAACCAGGTAGCCGGATCACGGGTTATCATGGAAGGAATAACTGCCAGCGCTATAGCCGCGTAAACAACGATAGGTGTATAGACTCTCGCAAATCTTGTGATGAAGTTCTCTGTCTTGGATTTCTTCTCTGACGCAGTCTCTACAAGTTCAAGTATCTTAGACACTGTGGAATCCTCAAATGCCTTTGTGGCTCTGATCTTGAGAAGCCCTTCACCATTGATGCAGCCTGAGATGATCTGATCTCCCGGTCTCACAGCGCGCGGAACCGATTCGCCGGTGAGAGCAGAAGTATTGATCATAGACTCACCCTGAATCACCTCTCCATCTATCGGTATCCTGTCTCCTGCCTTTATGATGAGGATGTCTCCGATTTCCACGTCGTCAGGATCCACCGTTTCCACTGTACCATCCTCGCGCTCTACATTGGCCTCCTCAGGAACGATATCCATGAGATTTGTTATGTTCTTTCTAGACTTGCCAACCGCGTACTTCTGGAACCACTCACCAACCTGGTAGAACACCATAACGGCTACGGCCTCGGAGCTTTCCCCTGTTGCAAATGCTCCGATGGTTGCGACCGTCATGAGAAGTGACTCATCCATCGGCTGCCGGTTTTTGATGCCCAAAAATGCCTTTCTCACCACAGACCTGCCGCTCAGAAAGTATGGCACCAGATAAAACAGAAAGCTCAGCAGTCTGTTATCAAAAACCAAGGGACACAGCCCTGTTCTGTCTACAATAAGCATCGCTATAAACAAAACTACACTTAATACGATTACTTTCAGTTCTTTCTTGAGTTTTTTATCCATAATTTTCCTCTGTTTTGTACTTCCGGCGGGAAATTCCCCGGCGGAAATATAAAGAAATATGTATGTGTAAAAAGCGTGGAAATATTACCCTCTTAGAATTTTGGGGCAGCTTAGAAAACTGCTTAAATATGAAAGCCTTTAATGTAACAGAGCAAGTAATCTCAATGCATTACATGCTCTGTTTGTTCTCTATAAAAAGACTTCTCTTACCGCTGAAACCAGTGAAATCATACTATCATAAGTATTAGTACGATAAGAATTATCAGCTATAAACCACATAAATAAAATGTTTGATCTCTACAAAATGAAACCTGTTTCCGGCTTTACATAGTGATTTTTTCACTGATCAGATAAATATCCATAACCCTGTGTCGTATCCGGTAAAAAATCATTAAAACTCTGCTGCGGTTAACCTTCTGCGGAGTTTAAATCTCTACTGAAAAATCAGGCTCGATTTTCTTACCTGTCTCGATAGCAAGTTTCAAAATGTCATCAAATTTCTCGTCATCAGCATCAAGAGTGAACTTCTGCATAACGAAGTTAACCTTTGCATCATTTACACCCTCAATCTTCTTTACAGCCTCCTCAACCTTGGCTGCACAGTTGGCACAATCGATCTCGCACTTAAATTTCTTCTTCATAATCTTGCTCCTTTTATCATTGATATATGATGTAGTTTCATGACACAGCCACATCATCTTAATATAACAAGTTTAAATCAATCAGAGATGCTGTTGCAATCATCCCTCTTCCACATGTTCCTTGCCCATAGCGATGATCACCTTCACGTGGTCATCAGCGAGACTGTATATCATGGCCTTGCCGTCTCTTCTGGACTTGATGAGCTTACTGGTCTTAAGAATCTTCAACTGATGGGATATGGCTGACTGATTCATCTCAAGATCCTCACATATCTCAGAGACATTTTTCTCACCATCAAACAGATCATACAGTATCTTAATCCTAGTGGAATCTCCAAAAATCTTGAAAAGCTCTGCAAGATCACTCAGCTCGTCCTCAGAAACATTCCGAACAAGGTGATCTATCTTTTTGTCATCATAGTTTTCTGACACTTATAAACTCCATTTCTTCTACATATATCCGTAGCTACAGTACAATTTAAATCCTCGCACCAAAGGTTTTTGTGAATGCCATTGATATTGATATTTTCATGTAATGAATAACGATCAATGATCCTCGATTAATGAATCATCATTCATATGAATATATTATCATATGTTTATTTACTGTCAATACTATTTTTCATGAGTTTTCAATCAATAAAAAAACTTTGGAAATCCTAAAAAACGCAGGTGCCGAAGAAAACCTCCAACACCTGCGCTCTTATCATACTGAATATAATGATGTTCACAGCACACGAATGTGTGCGTCAGCCCTAATCGTGAGTGGCAAATACTTTTGATACTCACGTCATATATTTCTATCAGATCCTTGCAACACCTGTACGTCTTGCAGCCTCAGCAGTTGCCTTGGCAACAGCATCCTTAACCCTCGGGTCAAAAGCCTTAGGGATAACATATTCCGGTGTCAGCTCATCATCGGAAACAAGTCCTGCGATAGCATAAGCGGCTGCCTCCTTCATGGCATCATTGATGTCTGTGGCTCTTACATCAAGAGCACCTCTAAAGATTCCCGGGAATACAAGCACATTGTTGATCTGGTTAGGGAAGTCGGATCTGCCTGAACCAACGACAGCTGCACCTGCTGCCTTACTGTCCTCCGGCATGATCTCCGGAACAGGATTTGCCATGGCGAAAACGATACCGTTGTTCATACTTGCCACCATCTCCTTGGAAACAAGTCCTGCGCGGGAAACTCCGATGAAAATGTCCGCACCCTTCATGGCATCTGCAAGCTTACCATGTTCATGATTCCTGTTCGTGATATGAGACATCTCCTCCTGTCCAAAGTTGAGTCCTTCATCACCCTCGCAGATGATACCGTTGATGTCACAGAGAACGACATTACCAAATCCCATAGTTACGAGAAGCTTACCTATAGCACATCCGGCTGCACCTGCACCGTTGATGACTATCTTGACCTCTCCCATCTTCTTGCCTGTAACCTTGATAGCGTTAATAAGAGCTGCCGCAACTACAACCGCAGTACCATGCTGGTCATCATGGAAAACAAGGATATCGCACTTCTCCTTAAGCTTTTTTTCGATTTCAAAGCATCTTGGTGCAGCGATGTCCTCAAGATTGATACCACCGAAGGAACCTGCCAGGAGTGATATTGTATCAACGATAGTATCTACGTCCTTGGATCTTATGCAGAGAGGCACAGCATCAACATCACCAAACTCCTTGAAAAGCACACACTTGCCTTCCATAACAGGCATTCCGGCTTCAGGTCCTATATCACCGAGTCCAAGTATAGCGGTTCCATCAGTCACAACTGCAACTGTGTTCCAACGTCTTGTAAGCTCCCAGCCCTTCTCAGGATCCTTCTGGATCTCCTTGCAGGCCTCGGCAACTCCAGGTGTGTATGCCAGAGCCAAAGCCTCTGAACTGTCAACCTTTGCACGAGACTTGATTTCAATCTTTCCTCTCAAATCATAGTGAAGCTTCAATGATTCCTTTGATACATCTGCCATGTTGTTTTCCTCTCCTCTTTGATGTGGTATTCTGCGGCATTCCTGCCGCTCTACGACTTTTTCCGTATTACAAAGCTTAAACCTTACATGCCTTTGTCTTTTTACGTCTTCTACAGTTTAATGTATGACAATCTCTACTTCAAATACAAATTATCAATACTTTATCCTGCATAAATCATCAAACCATCTTTTCAGGTCTGACTGCTGCATCGTACTCTTCAGAAGACATAAAACCAAGCTCCATTACTGCTTCTTTCAGTGTTTTGTCCTCCTTGTAGGCCTTATGTGCGCAGTGTGCGGCATTTTCATAGCCTATTACAGGACTTAAGCAGGTAACAAGCATAAGCGAATTCCTGAGGTTGCTCTCCATCTTTTCACGCTTTGCCTTGATTCCGGAAACACAATTCCTGTCAAAGGACACCATGCCGTCACTGAGCAGACGAATGGACTGTATCATGTTATAGGCAAGAACCGGCATGAAAACATTGAGTTCAAAATTACCCTGTGAAGCGCCGATGCCGATAGTTGTGTCATTACCCATGACCTGTATGGCAATCATTGTGATGGCCTCACACTGTGTAGGATTGACCTTACCCGGCATGATGGAGCTTCCCGGCTCATTCTCAGGAATGGTTATCTCTCCCAGTCCGCAGCGAGGACCGTTGGCAAGCCATCTTATGTCATTGGCAATCTTCATAAGGTTAGCAGCGAGGCCCTTCAGGGCACCGCTTGTATATACATAACCATCCTTTGATGTGAGTGCATGGAACTTGTTTGTATCAGGCTCAAATCTTTCGCCGCACAGCTTTGATATTTCCTCACAGCACAGCTTATCGAAGCCTTCGGGACAATTAAGTCCGGTTCCCACAGCAGTTCCACCTATGGCTACCTTGCGGAGTCTGTCTGAAGCCTCAATGACCTGTGACCTTGACTCCTCCAGCATTCCTCTCCAGCCGGATATCTCCTGACTGAATCTGAGAGGCACTGCATCCTGAAGATGGGTACGGCCGATTTTTATCACATCCACATTCTCATCCTCAAGCCTTTTCAGGGTTGAGATAAGCTCGTCAATGGCCGGAATCAGCTTTTCATGTATCATGATGACCGCCGCCATATTCATAGCTGTCGGGAAAGTATCATTGGAAGACTGGGACATATTGACATGATCGTTAGGATGAATGCTTATATCCGGATTATCCTTCCTCACGATATGCGCCACCACCTCGTTCAGGTTCATGTTTGACTGTGTTCCGGAACCTGTCTGCCAGACTTTGAGCGGAAACTCATCCGGATACTTGTCATCAAGGATATCCCTGCATGCCTCTGAAATGGCTGCAGCTCTCTCACTGTCAAGCTTTTGAAGCTTGAGATTGGCGGTAGCTGCTGCGGACTTAAGTACAGCAAATGCATGAATGACCTCCATAGGTATAGTTTCTGTACCTATGCGGAAATTCTCAAGAGACCGCTGTGTCTGCGCTCCCCAGAAGTGTTCCTCCTGAACCTGGATCTCACCCATGGTATCATGTTCGATTCTGAATCCCATATAAACCTCCCTTTCTCACACTGCATCAATCAATTGATGTAATACTCCGTATCGCTGGCTTCTCAGTTTTACATATTCACCTGACAACCCAAACATCTGCTATCTTATCATATCTTAGGGATCCGTAGGAACAATCTTCACTTGTTGTACCATCCGATTCGATATGATAAACCGCATGCTCATATTCTATCCGATCTTTGGTCGGCAGAGAAAAGTTATAGCCGTCTTCCTCAAACATTTGCGCAGCACCATACTCTTTTGTGAACCTGAATATGATTCCGGTGCTTTCTGTGCCGGTAGTTCTGCCTGTGGTTCCGTAGGCATCGATGGCATATGGTGTTCTTCCGTTGTTTATCACAGCTCCCGGGGTATATCTCGGCATGATTGAATCCCTCCAGTACATGGTGGCCGCCAGTTGCTTTCCACTGTCGGTAGGTACAGCATAGATTCTGAGCCCCGTCATGACAGGCATGTCGGAGCTGTAGAACATGTAGGTATCTTCACCATCCGTATACCACCACTCCGCAAGGTAGTCATAACCATCATCAAATTTCAAAGTATTGTCTGCCTCATCCGGCGCCACAGTCTGTCCGGAAGGATCGGTGAATGGAGTGTACCTGACAGTCATGGCCACCATATCCCGGGCTCCGTCACCGTTAAAATCCTCATAGAGGTAGTCTATGATCTGATTATGGGTAAACTCATATATTCTTTTTGTGAGTTCCTGTGCTGTATATTCTTTTGCTTTATCAGGTTGGTCTTCAGGGATTTTGTCTGCCTTATAGCCGCCGTGGTCTACAGCATTGGCAACGACTCTGAGGTTCTTCTTTACTTCATAGATATCCCGTATCCTTGATGCGTAATCCGTGAGCATGGTCAGTGGAAATATCTTTTCATTGTAAGAGATCCACGAGGCTGTTATCCTCGCTACCTCGGAGTCGTTGGTGGCAACTCCGTCTATCTCCCTAAGCCCGATGTCCTTAAGCTTCGTAAACTCCCCCTCATCGTTAAAGCCGTAGATACGATGTCTGCTGATGCCATCGTGGGTCACAACATATTCTGCACCGTCATCCAGTGATTCGGTCCCGACGGCATAAACCATAGGATTGCCATTACCTCCGACCATATCATCGATGTAAAGCTTCAGCTTTTCGTCTTCATACCCGTAAACTCTGAAATGATACTTCAGATCTCCGGTATCCTGATAGACAACCAGCATCTCCTCCAGACCATCACGGTTGAAATCAATGAGCCGCACAAGAGAAAGTCCGGTCATATCATGATACTTATCCGTATCCTGAAGCGCTACATCGGAGCTTACGATTCCGCTTTCCCCAAAGGACTCTTCTATCTTCTCAAGCTCCGCATAATATGCTCCGTAAGCCTGTCCTGTCATGCTGATTATCTCACCGTTTTTGTCAACCTTATGTCCGTCCGGCGTAGTGGTATCTCTCAGCATAACACCATCAGAATCCACATAGTAAATGCCATCTATCCACTGATCCGTAAGCGGTTCATGGTCATCATCAAGGTAGTACCACTTGCCCTCAATCTGTACCCAGCCTGTCTTTTTGCTCACATCCACTGTCTCCACTGTAGGGTCAATGTCTTCCTCCACCAGTGACTCTATATCTGCCGGAAGTTCCATCTCCTCAAGTGATCTGGCATTTTTGTGTTTGCTCCAATACTCTTTGACAACACTCTGTTCCTTTATATAAAATCCGGCTGCCACTGTCAGTAAGGATACGATCACAGCTCCGCCAATTCCGTATTTTTTTATCTTTTTTGGACTATGATTCACCCTCACTTACCTCTTTATCTTTATAATTCTGGCTGACGTTCCCAGAATATGTCACATATTCTGGGAACGTCAGCCCATGGAAATACGCTTCGCGTCGGGCTGACGCTGCATGACAGGTTCTAAAGAACCTGTCACATATTCCATTTCAATCTATGTAGCTCTCCAACCTTGCTGAGATCTCTGAAATCATTCTGTCTGTAAGCCTCATACAGAAGTATGGCCACAGAATTACTGAGATTTAATGACCGCATATCTCCCCACATCGGTATGCGAATGCAGGATTTTGGATGCTTCACGAGTATCTCTTCCGGTATCCCCGCAGACTCCTTGCCAAACATGATGTAGTCATTAGGCCCGAGTTTTGCATCACTGTAGACATGCTGTCCTTTGGTTGTCGCAAACCATATCTTCGGTGTTTCAATGATTTCCTGTGTCCACCCGCTATAATCTGTTCTCAGCGATTCCATATCATTAGCGGAATCTGTCATTTTTTCTCCGCCGCAAAACTCATCAGCGAAATGTATCTCCGGATGTTTACTGAGGAAATCTTCGTAATCATTATACTCTGAGAGATGCAGCTTTGCCCAATAATCCATACCTGCACGCTTTATGTATTTGTCACTCAATGTAAATCCATAAGGGCGAATGAGATGGAGAGGAGTGTTGGTGGCAACACATGTCCTTCCGATAGCTCCGGTGTTAAATGGTATCTCCGGTTCATGTAAAACTATATTTAACATATATGATGATTCCTTTTATGTTTTTATCTTAAAACTACTAGCGCATTATAACACTTTTCCGGTGCATATACAGTAAAACCCGGCAACCGATTGCTCTTACAACCGGTCACCGGGACTTTTTACGCTTCTCCGTCTGACAGCTCCTCGTGGGTGTCGTCCACAAAGTGTCCGGCATCACTGTAGCCCGGCAGATGTCCGATTGACTGATGCTTAACAGTTCTGTACTCATCGTTACTGTGCCAGTACGGACAATGCCTGCTTCTGCCGCTCCACATCCTGGCCATATCATCCTCATCTATGTTGGCATCACATACCCACTCTTCATATTCATCATCATATGTGTAATTTGAACACATCTCACATTCTGACATATTTCTTCATTCCTTTACTTAAGCCATAATCCAGTTTTCAGATTCAGCAGTTTGGAAGACTCTGCCAAACATCGTCTTATAACCTGATTCAGCTATCTTTTCTTTTTGTCTTTCCGCTGGTCACTCCTGCTCTCGTAGCTTCCAGTATGTCCCTATTGCCGCAGCTTGGGCACAAGTGCTTTACAGGACAGCCCTCACAATCGGGAGACGCAGACTTACAGAAGTTTCGCCCCAGAGCGATGATATGAGTGTTCCATCTTATCCAGTATTCCTCGGGAACAGTTTCATTTAACTGATACTCTGTCTTAGTAGGATCATCAGACTCGGCCAGTCCCAGTCGGTTGGAGACCCGCTTCACATGAGTATCCACAACGATAGCATTTTTATGATACACATGACCCAATATAAGATTTCCGGTCTTCCGTCCGACACCGGGAAGCGTAACCAGTTCCTCTATGGTATCCGGTACAACACCGTCAAATCTCTTAAGCAGTTCTCCTGCACAGGCCTTTATGTTTTTGGCCTTGTTATGATAGAAGCCTGTGGACTTGATATCCTCCTCAAGCTCTGCTATATCTGCTGCTGCAAATGCCTCCAGATCCACATACTTTTTGAACAGCTTCTCTGTCACCATATTTACTCTGTCATCAGTACACTGAGCACTGAGGATGGTGGCAAACAAAAGCTGCCATGCATTGCTGCTCTTGAGAAACGTTGGTGGATTACTGCCATAGCGGGCATCAAGTATCTCCATGATCTGATGAACTCTCTCAGTCCTTTTTTTCTTGCTCTCACCCTTTATATACATAGAGCATCTCTCCGTCAAAGCTCCAAAGTCACCTTACGTCCCGTTGCTTCATACTGATAGTAGCGCACACCTGCTGCATCCAGCATTCGCTTGCTGGCTCTGGTTGCGGCTGTGTCAGCATACTTATCTGAATAGTAGATGAGCGTTTTGATGCCGGCCTGAATGAGGGCCTTGGCGCACTCATTGCACGGGAACAGAGTAACATAAAGCTTCGTTCCTTCAAGTGAGCCGCCTCGATAGTTAAGAATCGCGTTAAGCTCTGCATGTGTTGAGTAAAAGTACTTTGCATTATACGGATCATCTGTTGCGTGAATCTTGGTCCATGGGAAATCATCATCAGAGCATCCCTTAGGGAAACCATTGTAACCCATGGACAGTATCTTGTTGTCAGCACTTACTATGCATGCGCCAACCTGTGTGTTTGGGTCCTTGGATCTGCGGGCTGACATCTCAGCAACCCCCATAAAATACTCGTCCCACGTTATATAATCTTTTCTCTTTCCGCTGTCTTCCATTTAGCCTCCTTTAATCCTCCGCAAGTATCTCAGTCATACCTGCTGCCTTGCGCATACGATTCATAAGTGCAAATCCAACGCCTCTGTCACTGTAACTCTCTGCATAAATGCGCTCGATCTTATCCTCATCAAACTCACGTAAAACTCTGAAAAGCTCATGTGTCATGGACAGCGGCTCACTGCGGTGTCCTATAACCTTGATATCTGCCTTTCTTTCTGCTCCGCTGTTGTACAGGTCTCTTGTTTCACTGCAGCAAATGATTCCTACTCTGAGTCCTGCTGCCTCATCTTCTCTTACAAGCTTGTCTATACAGGATGCCACCTGTCTGTCAGCTGCAGTTCTCTCATCCTCTGTCACAACATAGTCCTTCTCTTTGAGTAGAGCGGTTGTAACAAGGGTCATCTTTGCGTTTGGCGCATAATGACGATACTTCATCCCCGGAGCCTTTGGATGGATGCCCTCTCTGACTCCTCCTGCTATGATAGCCGGGTCGATCTCAACTTTCTTTCCCAAAACCTCACTGAGATCCTCAACTGTGATAGCACCGGGCCTCAGGAGCGTAGGCACCTCACCTGTCAGATCCACAATAGTTGACTCAACTCCTATACCAACAGGACCGTCATCCAGTATCATATCGATCTTTCCATCCAGATCATGCCGTACATGCTCTGCCTCGGTAGGGCTTGGTTTTCCCGAAGTGTTGGCACTGGGTCCTGCAATCGGAAGTCCTGCCTCTCTGATAAACTCAAGTGTGACCTTATTCTCAGGGCATCTGATGGCAACCGTTTCCAGCCCGCCTGTAGTTTCATAAGGTACGATATCTGCTTTCGGCATGATGATAGTAAGGGGACCCGGCCAGAAATTCTCCATAAGGAGCTTTGCGTCCTCCGGAAATGCTGACACCAGCGGCTTAACCTCATCGATACATGAAACATGAACTATGAGAGGATTGTCAGACGGTCTGCCCTTGGCTGCGTAGATCTTGCGGCTTGCCTCAGGATCCAAAGCATTACCCCCTAGTCCATATACTGTTTCTGTAGGGAATGCTACAAGACCGCCTTTTTTGATTATCTCGGCAGCCTGTGCCACACCCTCCATGCCTTTAACTATTGTTTCCATTATTACCTCCCATTGAGATCAAGTATCGGCCACATATCAGATGGCTCCTGACCGAGCTTCCATGCTCCGATTCCGCCCACATCTGCTTCCTTTACAGCATCGACCTTGAGCTGCATGGACTGATAGTCCTCCATCCAGACCTTCTTAACGAGATCTCCATCCTGAATCTGTCCGAAATTCTGTCCAAGTTCACTGTCCCAGGTAAACTCCACGCCCTTTGAAGCGGCCCACTTCATGACATCACTTATACCCATGGCATCTGATGAGGTTTCTCCTGCTGTATTGGTGATCCAGACTCTTGTGTAGAAAGGAACAGCGATTAAGACTCTGTCCTTATCCACAGCCTTGGTTGCTTCAGATATACCTCTGTTTACATATCCGATTGAAGCAACGCTTCCTTCATCACCTCCGCCATAGTGCTCATCGTAGCACATGATGAGGACATAATCGATATACTTTCCAAGTTGCTCTATGTCGTAGTAACTGTTGTAATCATACGGAACGTAACAGTCTGCCGACAGAATGATACCTGCATTACGACAGGCAACACTCAACTCCCTCATAAACTGCACGTAATCTCTGCCGAGGCTTTCCGGTATAAGCTCAAAGTCGATATTGAGGCCATCTATACCTCCTGCTGCAGCAACAGCCACAAGATTACTAACCAGCGCCTGTCTCAGCTCTGTACTCTTCAGGAAAACTGACTCGTCGATATTTCCGGCATCAAAGTTATTCACTGTCGCCCAAACCTGATATCCTTTGGCATGAGCCTTATCTACATAGTCCTGTGTCCAGTAATGTTTAAATCCACCTTCATCGGAATCAAGTACAAACCATGTCGGAGCGATAACATTCATTCCCGACACACCGGAAGTTATGGACTCCATATATTCATTCGCCGCAGTCGATGTAACCTGATGGAAGCCGAGAACCACCTTGGAGCCGTCACTTCTTGTAATATGTGTGTACTCAGGTGCATCAAAGCTGCTCTCAGGAGTCACAACAGTTTCCTTACTCATCCGGTTATTTCTCATAAACCCGATGTATCCATCCTCTGTCTGAACCTTGCTCCAGTTCTCCATAGATTCAAGAATCTTGACCTTGTCTCCGGCCTTAAGATTTGTGAGGATTTCTGACTTTATTCCGCCGAGAAGTCGTACCGATTCCCGCCTTGAAACAGTTGCAACACTGTAATCATCCCAATTATCAAACATGAAAACACGTTTAGTATCGTCTTCAAGGTGAGTACTGTACCTTATGTCAGTGTACTCGGATACAAATTTTATATTGAGAAACAAGTCATCTGTGGAATCTCCAACCCGGAGAAATGCTGTGGAACCATCATCAAGAGTATCACCAAGTCCATAGCTTTTAACCTCTGTAGGAAGAGTGTACAGGATTTTATTGGTATCCTTTGCCCAGTAATATCCCCTGTTAAGATTGGACATGACCCACTCATAAGGGATAAATATCCCCCCATTGATCATCTTGCCAGTAACCGGCTCTCCACTCTCCTGAAAAGCCTGCTCATCATTGAGAAACAGGGCTACGTCATCTCCGCTTACTCCAAAATACTCTGCCTTATCGGCGATTTCTCTGCTTGGTGCATACTTTTTCTCGTAAACATAAAAGACTACTGCAGCCACACTCATGGTGATCAGCAGAAACATGGTCATAAAAGCCACAGTCTTACTCTTCTTTCCGGATGCTTGTTTTCTGCTTTGCTGTCGTTTTTTCAGACTCTTTAACTCTTTAGCCACAGTGTTTCTTCTCCTTTGATTCCTTTAATCGTTGTTCTCCACACAGGAAATCACACGGACTCTCTCCAAATCAATGATGCCACAACATCTCCTGCATTGTTGTATCTTATACGATTTCTTTATTAAGCTCCTCAAGCTTTGCTGCCTGATCTGCTGCAATGATAGGATCCAGAAGCTCATCGAGGTCCCCGTTCAGCACCTTTTCAATAGAATAAAGGGTGAGTCCTATACGATGATCTGTTACCCTGCCCTGAGGGAAGTTGTAGGTTCTGATCTTCTCTGAACGGTCTCCTGTTCCAACCTGTGAACGCTTTGCCTCAGCCGCTTCACTCTGCTTCTTAGTATACTCTATCTCATACAATCTGGCACGGAGAAGACGCATGGCCTTTTCTCTGTTCTGAACCTGAGAACGTTCCTCCTGACACTCTGCCACAATACCTGTCGGAATATGTATAAGTCTTACTGCGGATGAAGTCTTGTTGATGTGCTGTCCGCCCGCTCCCGATGATCTGAATACTTCCATTTTTACATCTGCAGGATTGATCTCCACATCTACATCCTCAGCTTCCGGCATTACAGCTACGGTAGCTGTGGAGGTATGTATACGTCCTCCGGACTCTGTTACCGGAACTCTCTGAACTCTGTGAACTCCCGCCTCATACTTGAGTCTTGAGTAAGCACCCTTTCCGGTGACGATAAATACAACCTCCTTCATACCGCCGATGCCGGTTTCATTGGCAGAAACAAGCTCCGTACGATAACCGCGGCGCTCCGCATAGTTTATATACATGCGATAAAGCTCATAGGCAAAAAGCGCAGCCTCATCTCCGCCTGCACCGCCTCTGATTTCGATAATGATATTCTTGTCGTCATTCTCATCCTTTGGAAGGAGGAGTATCTGCAGCTCCTTGACGAGCTTAGGCTGATCTGCCTTGGCCTGTGCCAGTTCTTCCTTGGCCATCTCCACGAGATCAGGATCTTTCTCTGTGTTCAGTATCTCAAGAGCATCCTTCTCGGCCTGGACTGCATCCTTGTACTTATGGTAAGTTGTGATAAGCGGTTCAAGCTCTCCGCTCTCACGCATCATCTTCAGATACTTCTCTGTATCATTCACTACATCAGGCTCTGTCATAAAGCGCTGAATCTCTTCATAGTGTCTTGAAATCGACTCAAGACGATCAAACATATCCATATTTTTTCCCCTTTTAAATATTTGCTAAAGGTTTAAACAACAAAAATCAATGCTCCGACACAGATTTCGGACTACCGGCCCTTGTTTCAGACCAAAATGCTGATGTTTCCGCATCACTTTTAGCCCTCAGATATAATATCATTTTCTCCGGACGGTATTTCAGCGCAGTTCATCAACTTAAAGGTATAACTTACAAATGCCCCATTACTACTCTGTCATTTTGCGAATAATCTTTGATGATCATTACGCCTTTAAAATTTGCCTCCTTCAATAGGCCGGCCACTTTTTCCCCCTGATCATATCCGATCTCAAAAAGGACAAAGCCGCCTTCCTTGAGATGCTTCGGAGCTTCCGATGCAAGGATTCTATAGAACTTTAGTCCGTCATCGGTACCGTCAAGAGCTATCCGCGGTTCATAATCCCGCACCTCAGGCTCAAGTTCATCCACAACTTTGGATGGAATGTATGGAGGATTTGAAGCAATAACATCATATCTCCCATGGATTTCAGAAAACATATCTGATTTCAGCAGCCTGAATCTCTCTTTCTCATCCTGAGAGAGAATACTGTCCTTGTTATATGTTGCGATTTTCAGCGCGGCGTCTGAGATATCCACAGCCGTTACTTCTTTGAAATGCCCGAATTTGGCCAGTGTTATGGCTATGCAGCCTGATCCTGTACACATATCAAGGAGTGAAGCATTCTCGGTTTCCACAATTCCTTTGCCGGATATCAACCTGTCCACATAGTCATAAGCTGTTCCGTTTCCTTCGGCTTTATAATTACTGTTAAATCCGATTTTATCTGTATCAGAAGTTTCATCGGCAGTTTTATCTGCATCTGAAGTTTTATCTTTATAAAATTCCCGGACATTATCCGGCATCAGATTTCCAAGGACTGCATCGATCAGAGTCTCTGTATCTGCTCTTGGGCACAGGACATCACTCGTAACCTTGAACTCAAGACCATAGAACCCTGCAGTACCCAGAATCTGTTGGAGCGGTTCACGTTTTGCCCGCTTCAAGACATTAGCCTCAAACTCTGAAACCGCAGTTTCCAAAGCTCTTCTGTCCGGAAAGACCTGTGGGCAGAGATCATCCAGCGTTTTGTCTTCATATAGAAGCAAATGTGCTGTGTCCAGTTTAAATGCTGACATAACAAGAGCCCGCGCATCGAAACGCGGGTCCGGAACATGGGCAGTTTTAAGTTTTTCAGTTGTTTCCTGAAGAATCGTGCGAAGTATTTTCACTGACATAGTAGTTTTCTCCGGTAGATGGAACGGATGTCCGAAAGATTTTTGCATTTTCTTCATAACCCGCTCAAGGAGATGCACCTATCGGCATCTCTTAACAACAGTTGCCGATAATAAAGCTACTTGTCAGCTGAAATATCGGCCTTTTCATCTGTCTCCGGAAAATCTATGCCGAAAGTTTCATGTTCAAACTTACGCCAGTCAAACACCTTCTCAACTGCTGCGATGGCAACCTCTATCTCGCTGTCATCAGGCTCGGAGGTTGTGAGCCCCTGCATCCACATGCCCGGTATGAAAAGAAGTCTTGTCAGGGCATTGTCTCTGGTTCCTACGATACGGAGAACCTCATAGCTGATACCGGCTATAACAGGTATGAGGACCAGTCTGCTGGCAAGCTTGAGCCAGATGTTATCAAAGCGTATAACCATAAAAAGGAGTATGGATATAAGCATTACATATACGATAAAACTGGTTCCGCATCTCTTGTGTTCCTTGCTTGATGCAGCAACATTTCTCACCGTCAGCGGAAGGCCGTGCTCCACACAGTTGATACACTTGTGTTCTGCACCGTGATACTGGAAGGTTCTCCTGATATCCGGTGTAAGTGAGATAAGCTTGATATATATCACGAAAATGATCACTCTTATGATGCCTTCAATGAGTCCGAGCAGCGCCTCGTGCGGAAGCATAGGCTTTAGGAAGCCTGCGGCAAATGCAGGGAACAGAACAAACATCACCATGGCAAGTGCAAATGAAAACACCATGGCAGCTCCTGCAATAATCGGTTCAAGCTTCTCCCCGAAGGTGTCATCCATCCACTTTTCGAACTTACCCGGTTCCTTATCTGCCTCCTCGGGATCATCCTCGATAAATGAAGCACTGTAATTCAGGCACTTGGTTCCGAGTATCATAGAGTCAACAAACGAAAAGATACCTCTTATGAAGGGAGCCTTGCATATAGGATACTTGTCTGTCATGGAAATATAGGTATCCTCCATAACCTCGATAGTTCCGTCCGGCTTGCGCACGCCAACTGAGTACTTCTGACCGTTACGCATCATCATGCCTTCAAGCACCGCCTGACCGCCTATACCGCTGTATATCTGTCCCCGTGCCTTAGCCGAAGCCTCACAGGGTGTCATATCTTTATTTCTATTATCTGACAATTTTTATTCCTCTCAATAATCTAAAAGAACACATGCAAAAGCATGTGTTCTCGTGTCCCGATCTGATCAGGCTCCGGATTAAAACCGGCTCTGTCCACTTATTAGTTAAGACCGAACTTCTTGTTGAACTTATCGATCTGACCAGCAGCGTTAGCTGACTTCTCCTTGCCTGTGTAGAATGAGTGGCAAGCTGAGCAAACTTCTACGTGGATCTCTGGCTTTGTTGAGCCTGTTACGAATGTGTTACCGCAGTTACATGTAACTGTAGCCTGATAATACTTAGGATGAATTCCTTCTCTCATTTTGTACCTCTTTCTATATGGTTTCCAACCATATAAAGTCGCATATCACTGTTTCTGTCGAAACACAGAATATGCTTAGTTTTTAGTAAAGCTTTATCAAATTATCATAAATGAAGAATCATTGCAATACTTTTGGACGTTTTCATTTGCAAAATTTGGTCAGAATAAGATAATTTAGGCATTAACCCTCGGATTTACCTTATGGAACCTATCAATCCTCACATCATCTGTTTATCTTTATTGCGAGACGGCCATTGTTGCTTCCACCGGAATTTGGTCCCGATGATGAATTGGAATTGCGCATCACCGGCTTACCGTTAACGATAAACTGACAAACCTCCTCGTTATTGCCTGTTCTGTCAAAGAGACTGATAACCTCTTCTGCAGCACCGGCCTTCTCGTCATAAGTCCTCTTATGTATGATATCCACAGCCTTACTCTCAAGCTCAGAAAGCAGAAGGTCATCTCTGCGTGTACCTGACTTGACGATATCAATAGCCGGGAATATACGGCGTTCCTGAAGCTCTCTGTTAAGTACGAGTTCCATGTTACCTGTTCCCTTGAACTCCTCGTAGATAACATCATCCATACGTGAACCTGTATCTACCAGCGCTGTGGCGAGTATTGTGAGAGAACCGCCCTCACGCATATTTCTTGCAGCACCAAAGAATCTCTTAGGCATATGCAGAGCCGCCGGATCGAGACCTCCGGACAGAGTTCTTCCGGATGCAGGAACCACCAGGTTGTATGCTCTCGCAAGTCTTGTGATAGAGTCAAGAAGGATAGTAACATCCTCTCCCTGTTCAACCAGTCTCTTGGCTCTCTCGATTGTCATCTCCGCAACTCTCTTATGATGTTCAGGCTGCTCGTCGAAAGTTGAGTAAATAACTGTTACGAGTCCTCCCTCAACTTCTTCCTTCATATCTGTAACTTCCTCAGGACGCTCATCGATAAGAAGTATGAGGAGATGCATCTTTGGCTCATTTTTAACGATAGCCTTGGCAACCTGCTTGAGAAGTGTGGTCTTACCTGCCTTAGGAGGTGAAACGATCATACCTCTCTGGCCCTTACCTATAGGTGCAAGCAGATCCAGAATACGAAGCGATGTAGGCGCCTTTTCTCCCTCAACCTCCAGTCTGATACGCTGGTTAGGGAATATAGGTGTAAGCTGATCAAATGTCTTTCTATACATAAGAGAGCTGAGCGGCTTACCATTAACAGTTTCTATATAGGAAAGAGCTCCGAAACGTTCGTTAGGGTTCTTGCTTCTGGAGAGACCCTTGATCACATCTCCGGTCTTCAATCTGTATCTCTTGATGATAGCCGGGTTTACATATACATCATTTTCTCCCGGAAGGAAATTCTCGGATCTTGTAAATCCAAAACCATCCGGCATAACTTCAAGGATGCCTCCGCAAGGATTGCCTGTCGGAGCCTTCTGTGTCTCATTGTCGAGTTCATCAGTCTTCTCCGCCTCTGCTGCCTTGGCAATTTCAGCATCTCTGTTGGCCATATCCTCATCCGTGCGGTCAGCAGCATCTTTTTCTATATGAACAAGCTCTCTCACCGGCGGTTCTGTTTTCATAGCCTGAACATTATCTCTCGCAACATAATCCTGTCTGCCTGTACTGTCATTTTTTACAGCATAGTCGTTTCTTGCATCCCTTTGGCTTCTGCCCGGTTTCACACCATGGATTCCGCGTCTGTTGACAACAATTGCCTTACGATGCTGTGTGCCTCTGTCCTGTGCTTCAGGAGCGTCATCCTCCTGAGCTGACACTGCGGAACCATCACCGTTCTCGTCACCGGAAACGACTGTTGTTTCCTCTGCTCTGTCCCGGAAAACATCCTCTTTATCAGCAGCTTCCTCTGATTCTGTGAGCGCTGCTCTCTCAGACATTCCTGTCTCTGCAGAAATGTCTTCTTTTACTGCAGCTTCACTCTCAGAAGTTGTTTTTCTTGTGGAAGTTCTCCTGCGTTTAGGTTTGGCCACAGGTATTGCTGCATCACCGCTGTTTTCCGACTCAGAAGCCTCTTGCTGTGTTTCTTTCTGTTCAGCAGCTTCTCCTGGTGCCACATTCTCTGCCAATGCCTCGTTAGCAGCATCCGAAACAGTTTTTCTTGTACGACGCACTGTACGTTTTCTCGGCTTTTCCTGAGTTTCTGCTGCTGCATCATTCACAGCCTGTGCACTTTCCTGAGTCGCAGTGATATCTTCTGTTACAGAAGCCTGCTCAGCGTCTGCTGAGATATCCTTACTTGCAGCCTTCGCCCTCGGCTTACGGGTGGTTTTCGGCTTTTTTTCTGCAGAATCAGCAGAATCATCCTTCTTTACCGTCCTTTTTCTTGGTCTTCCGGTCTGAGACTTGGTTTCGTCAATCACTTTCTCGTCATTCTCGTCTGCCATATATCCTCCTTGATGGTTAGCGTTAGAGTTGTTTATTTGCTTTTAAAACTAAATTTCTTTTTTGGGTAAATTGATATATCTATATCGTGATAATGGAAGAAATTTCTGAAAATATTAATCAAGTGTTAATTAAGTATAACAATAAGATTCTTGTAACGCAAGATTCATTTTGTTATACTTATCGCAAATTATGTATAAGAATTTAAGTACAGAAAGGTTATTATGACAGGAAAATATCAAGACAGACCGTCTATGCGTTATGACACCCATGGACGTGTTGCCCAAAATAAATCTTCCAATTCGGGAGTGTTAAAGTTCCTTTTAGGATTTCTGATTCCTTATGTAGTTATCAACGGTCTCGTACTTCTCTTTGTCATACAGACTCCATCCATACATCCGGATGAGCCTGATACAAAGGACTACCTTAGTGCAGATGTTTCCTTCAAGGTATCATCTGTTTTACCGTTGAAATCCTTAACCGCAACCATCGAAGGTCAGGAGGTTCCTCTTGAAAAGGACGGTTCCACCTACAAGTGTACTGTAACCACCAACGGCAATCTCAACGTAACCGCTGTAGCCATCAACAACATGACCAAGTCATCTCATATTCAGGTAAATCTTCTTGATGAGGCCAACCCTGTAATTGATGAGGATTCTGTTGTATTGGGCGCAGGCTATCTTGAATTTGAGGTTTCCGACACACAGTCAGGTGTTGACTGGGATTCCATCTACGGAGTTGACAGCCTTGGCAACAATTTAAAGCCTACAGACATCAACAAAACTACCGGAAGAGTCACATTCTCCATGGCAGCTGACTCAATCGCAGTTTATGTGAGAGACTTCGCCAAGAACGAAGCACAGGCAAACTTCTCAGTGAATTGATATTATTCTGCAGCACATTGCACACGATTTGTACCTGCTGCGCATCATTATAGTATAAAAGGTCTTTCGACTCTGATGAGGCGGAAGACCTTTTTGATTTCTTATCTTTTATTATGCATCCACGACATTTTCAGATAAAACACCCACTTCAGATGATTCCTCATCGGGAGCGGGAACAGGATTTGCCTTTATATATCGCCCGTAAACACCCACAATCTCAGAAATCTTTCGCTTGTCATCATCGTTGAAGGCATCCTCTTTCATCCTCCACTGCCAGTTGTTCAGAGATGTTCCCGGCTGATTGATACGAGCCTCAGCACCAAGGTTCAGGTAATCTGCCACCGGAACGATAACTGTATCTGCTATCGTACTCATGGAAAGTCTTATAAGCAGCTCCGGCATATATTTCCAGTCATTATGTGATCTGCTCATATACATGTACATATAATTTCTGATCCAGTCAGGCAGTGTTTCAAACCAGTGTCTCAATGTATCATTATCATGTGTACCTGTGTAATAAACGCAGTTCTGAGTCTCGAGACGATGCGGAAGATAAGCATTCTCAGGTCCGGAATCCCATGCGAACTCCAGGATCTTCATACCCGGGAATCCTGTCTCTGCCATAAGCTTACGCACCTCATCGGTTATGATACCGAGATCCTCCGCGATGATCGGAAGATTCCTTGTGCCGTAATGCTTGTACATGGCATCAAAAAGCCCCATGCCGGGACCCTCTTCCCATTCTCCGTTCTCTGCTGTCTTATCTCCGAACGGAATCGCATAGTAGGACTCAAATCCACGGAAGTGATCAACTCTCAAGGTATCATACATGTTGAGGCAGTAGTCCATTCGGTCGATCCACCACTTATATCCTGTCTTTTTATGTGCCTTCCAGTCATACAGCGGATTGCCCCAAAGCTGTCCTGTAGTTGAAAATACATCTGGCGGTACTCCCGCAACCTTCTTTGGTTCGCCCTTACAGGTATATTGGAAGAGCTCCCTGTGAGCCCATGCATCCGCAGAATCCGGTGCACAGTAGATCGGGATATCACCGATTATTTCAATGCCTCTTATTTTGGCATACTCATGGAGCTTACCCCACTGGCGGTTGAACTGGTACTGACAGAATGCAAAAAAGTCCACTTCATCCTGATGCTCTTTTGTGAATTTCTTCACCGCAGCATCGTCACAGTCCTTAAGCTCCTTAGGCCATACATCCCAGCTTGCACCCTTGTAGTTATTTTTTATAGCCATAAAGATACAATACTCTACGGTTTCAGGTCTCAGTTCCTTATATAACTTCTTTATATCTCCGCCCTGCTCCTTGTAATTATCAAAAGCAAGTCTCAAGGCTTTAGTCTTACTTACATAAAGCTTTCCGTAATTCACTCTGAAAGGATTGTCCGGATTGGCAGGGTCAGCCTGAAACCACGGATCATAGTCCGGCTGATCATCCTTAGAGTTCTGGGCCTGATCTGCACCGGACAGTTCGCCCTTCAGCTTATCCTCATCTTCTCCTGCTGCAGGTTTCTTTGAACCGGCATCAGAAGTTTCAGATGCAGTCACAGAAACAGACGCCGCAGGCTTACTGTCCTTCTTAGCAGGCTTAGGTGTTCGGGGTTTACTCAGATTTGCACCATCACCGAAATCAAATTCCCACGGATCCTCAAGAGTTTCTTTATCAAGGAGACCATCCTCAATGAGCATCTCCAGGTCGATAAAATAAGGATTGCCCGCAAATGCAGAAAATGCCTGATACGGAGAATCTCCAAAACCTGTCGGTCCCATAGGCAGCACCTGCCATATTTTATTCCCCGTATCACAAAGAAGATCTACAAACCTGTAAGCTTCCTTTCCAAAAGTTCCTATGCCGTATTTTCCCGGAAGAGAAAATACCGGCATCAACATCCCCGCTTTTTTCATACTCTGTACTCCTGATTTTATTTGACCGGATCTGTCCTCATCACAAGCTATAAAAATCCTCGCTTATGTTTCACATCCCAAAAGTAACATCGACATAAGTTTTTAGATTTATAAATAGTGTCTCATCCTTTACGACGACGTGAAGCACCTGATGCAGCTTTAGATGCCTTTGTAGCAACAGGCTTTTTGGTGCTTACCTTACTGTCTGCTTTTGCTTTTCTTGCTGTTTTGACAGCACCTTCTGAAGTCTCCTTCTTTCCTGCCTTGGTACCTGAGATAGCGTCTTTTATCTTTTTCTCGGCATTCTTTGCTTCCTCAGGTGTTACCGCAAGTGTAACCACCTCATCAGTTGCTGCGGCCTTCTTGACTGCTGTCTTTCTGGATGTGGTTTTTGATGCAGTCTTTCTGGCTGCTGCTTTCTCCTTCGGCTCAGCACAAGGAGTCAGAATATAATAAGTTGTGGACATAGATGGGATGTCAATGTCTATAGCGTAATTTCTGTCATCCCATGATGTCTTCTGCGCCTTTATCTGTGTATGCTTCACCATTCCGAAACCGCCGTACTTCTCATCATCAGTTGAGATGAGAGCCTTGGCATTGCACATGAACGGTACACCAACCCTGAACTTAGGATGTGCAACATTATCAAAGTTAGTAACTACAAGTACTGTTTCCTCAGGCTTGTCAGTCTTACGTACAAACATAACCATAGAGAGGTCACTGTAGCTGCAGTTGATCCATTCAAATCCATCCGGATAGTAGTCAAGCTGCCAAAGTGCAGGATGAGCCTTGTAAACAGCATTTAAATCCTTTACAAAATCCTGAGTCTGTTTGTGTACCGGATACTCAAGGAGATTCCACTCAAGTTCCTGATTCTCTGACCATTCGTCATACTGACCGAAATCCTGTCCCATAAAGAGAAGCTTCTTTCCAGGATGTCCCCAGAAATATCCGTAGGCTGTACGGAGGTTTCGAGCCTTCTCTTCAAAGGTCTGTCCCGGCATCTTGCCGAGGAGTGAACGCTTTCCATGAACAACCTCATCATGTGAGAACACGAGCATGAAGTCTTCTGAGTAGTTGTAAAGCATGGAGAATGTAAGCTGGTTGTAGCTTCCCTTACGGAAAAGCGGATCGACCTGCATGTAGGAGAGGAAGTCATTCATCCAACCCATGTTCCACTTAAGGTCAAATCCAAGTCCGTCATTCTCAACTGATGAGGTTATATTCGGCCATGCCGTAGACTCTTCTGCAATGAGAAGTGTTCCCGGGAATCTCTTATGGAACTGTGAGTTGAGATGCTTCAGGAACTCAACCGAGTCAAGATTCTCATTGCCGCCGTACATGTTTCTCGGCGCATCCTGACCCTGGCGGCCATAGTCAAGATAAAGCATTGAAGCAACCGCATCCATACGGAGTCCGTCGATGTGATACTTGTCAGCCCAATACATGGCACTGCCTATGAGGAAGTTTGAAACCTCGTTCTTACGATAGTTAAATGTCAGTGTTCCCCAATGCGGATGGCTTACCAGTACAGGATCCGGATTCTCATAGAGTCCTGTTCCGTCAAACTGTGCAAGGCCCCATGAATCTCTCAGGAAGTGAGCCGGTACCCAGTCAAGGATGACACCGATTCCCTCATGGTGCATATGATCAACGAAATACATAAAGTCCTCAGGTGTTCCATAACGGCTTGTCGGTGCATAGTAACCGGAAACCTGATAGCCCCAGCTTGCATCAAGCGGATGCTCCATTACAGGCATGAGTTCAACGTGTGTGTAGCCCTGCTTCTTTACATAGGTTGCAAGCTTTCTGGCAAGCTCACGGTAATTATAAAACTCTGAGCCGATGACCTCAGTGCCGTCTTCATTAACGAGGCACTGTTTGCGGGCAAAGGATCCAAGATGCACCTCATAAACGCTCATAGGCTGTTCCTTGATACCTGATGTCTTTAACTCGAGCTTTCTATCCTCCCACTCCTTATCGGTCCAGTTGTACTTATCAAGGTCAGCAACAACTGATGCGTTGTTCGGACGGAGCTCCATGGAATTGGCATAAGGATCAGTCTTCAGGAAAGGTTCCTTGTGACGACACTTGATCTCGTACTTGTAAACTTCCCCAGGTGCAAGGTGTGGCACAAATATCTCAAAAATTCCGGAAGCACCGAGTCTCTGCATCATATTGCGTCGGCCGTCCCAAAGGTTGAAGTTACCTACAACCGAAACTCTCTCTGCATTTGGTGCCCATACTGAGAATACAACTCCCTTTACTCCATCAATGGTGATCGGATGCGCACCCATCTTGTCATAGATGTTATACCAGATACCGGCCTGATACTTCTTGATATCCTCTTCTGTATAGATTGACGCAAAGGAATACGGATCCTCCGACTCCTGTGTTGTATCATTATCATAAGTGATGATATAGGAGTACTTCGGCAGCTCCTTCTCCCACTTCTTTTTCATAGGAACAAGTACTGCATAAAAGCCTGCCTCATCCACAAGCTCCATCTGATATACCTTGTCACCCTGAATCTTAACTTCGATGTCCTTGGCAGTAGGTATAAATGCCTGGATCAGAAGTCCCTCCGGAACCACATGTGCCCCAAGAATGCTTTTAGGATCGGCGGTTTCCGCATAAGTCACATCCTCCACATCTGCCCAATTCACTATCTCATATAATTTTTCGGTCATGTTTCCTCCTTAGTATTCTGTCAACAAAACTAAAATTTTACCCCGTTAACAGTTTTCCCTCCTGTATCAAATCTATAATTACGATGTACGTGTTAACTGTCGATATCGGCCTGATTTATATCACTTTTTTCTTCAATCGACTGTACATCTTTTATTTCGTTTCTGACAATGTTTTCACCTGACTCGATGTCATAGGATTCTGCTTTGTCAGAAGCTGTCATTTCTTTGACTTTTCGTTTTCTGCGGCGCTTCGGCTTGTAAGACTTGTCTTTTATCGCTTTCAAGACCACGATCGATCGAGGCTCTATAACGATTTCATTGTTTTCCGTCTCTATCTCCTGACCTTCAGGATATATACCATTTTGTTCTTCTGCTGCAGTATCTATGCATACAGCCCACTTTTTACCAAGAGGCGGATGAGCCATCAGGAAATGATGCTTCTCCCAATGGAAGTTATAAAGCACCAGAAATGTATCGTCCTCCGCATAGGCTCCTGCATACATAACCCCCAACTGTCTTCTGTAATTTTCCATCTCAGGCCTCCAGGCATTCTCACCATGGAAGCTTAAATCCGGTATGCCGACCGATCTGTAATCAAGCTGTTTCAAGGCTCTGGCCTGATGGAAAACTTTATGCTTTTTTCTGAAGGCAATCATGTTTCTCGCAAAATCATAGAGTTCCTTGTTTCTATCCAGAAGACGCCAGTCCATCCAGTTCAATGCACTGTCATGACAATATGCATTGTTGTTTCCGAGTCGCGTCTGACCGCACTCATCACCGGAATTGATAAGTGGTGTACCCTGACTGAGCATGAGCAGAACGTAAGCATTTCTCCACATCTTCCTGCGGAGAAGTTTTATGGACTTCTTACGTGTGGCGCCTTCCTCTCCACAGTTCCAAGAGTAGTTCAGATTCGTGCCGTCACGATTGTCCTCATGATTTTCCTCATTATGCTTTCTGTCATAGGACAGGACATCATAGAGACTCATGCCGGAAACATTGGCCATATACTGAATGTTGGCCCGTCCGGAAGGATTGTACCTCACTCGGTCCATGAGAGTTTTCAGCATATTCTCATCGCCCTTTAAAATACGGCGCATGTCATCCTGAAAGCCCTGATTGTAATCTGCAAGATATCTCGGAGCATACTCCCTATAGGCGCCGCTGTGGCGATCATCCTCCGATATCTGTCCATCCCAACTGTCTGCCCAGATCTTGAACCGGCTTAAGTAAGGATCCCGGGCGATGACACTGTAAGGTGCCGATCCTATCATATGGATACCATCCACGTGATAGTTGATGCGCCAGTATCTCATGACATTGGTTATGTAGTCCGGTAATGTTTCATTGGTAAAGTACAGGTCAACTATAACTTCTATGTTGTTCCGGTGCAGTTCATACACCAGTTTTCGAAACTCATTTCTTGGATTTTTATGATCTGAAGTAAAGCTTGATTTAGGTGCAAGCTGCAGGGCATCTTTGGTGAACCCCCAATAATTGATACGTCCCGTCGGACGTACTTCAGCATGATAAGGATTACGACTTCCGTAATCAGGAAGCATAACCTCATTAAACTCATATGGAGGCATCAGCTCAACGGCCGTGATCCCCAGTGAAACCAGATAGGGTATCTTTTCGATTATTCCCTGAAAGGTACCTCTTACATCTTTCTTGACTCCGGAGGAGCTATGCTCCGTAAAGCCTCTTACATGAAGACGATATATGATTGATTCGTCATATGGTGTTTCAAGTGGTCTGTCCTTGATCCACTCATCACTGATTTCCGGCATGGCTACAGCTTCCGCCACAGGAGTTTTCAGTATCTTCGTTCCATCCTTCAGCAGCCCGAATTTTTTTCTGCCCTCAAAAACCGTTCCGTTGGGATCGGTAAAAACAACTCCATCCGCTTCATAGCAATAACTGTAGTCTGAGATATCTTCCGAAATCTCAAGCTTCCACACATCGCCTATACGTTGGCAGTGATCAAAGGCTATCTGACGAACCTTCCTGTTACCGTCATAGAGATTAAGGTAAAGCTGCTCAGTATGAACAACCGCCTCAAATATATACAAATCATTTTCTTTTCTTAATCCAAACATTTTTTCCCTTCTTTTGTTTCCTGATGGTGCACATAAGGGATGGATAAATACCTCTATGTATAGTTGGAATAATTATAACATCTTTTGAATCATCCGTCATCAATACCGGTTCGGAAGTATCTGTCTTAAACTAAAAAGAGCGCGTAGGCATATCACCTACGCGGCTTTTTTAATTTTAGTCCCTCAGACAGGGCCCTGATTTATATCACAAAGTGATGCATAATCCATGGAAATATTACTCAATACAGAGCTCTATCGGGCAATGATCTGAGCCGAATATCTCCTGATGAATACTTGCGTCTTTGATTTTATCTTTGATTTTTTCTGATACAACAAAATAGTCTATACGCCAGCCTACGTTTCTTTCTCTTGCTTTCATGCGATATGACCACCAGCTGTACTCATCCACTGCATCCGGATGCAGCATACGGAAGCTGTCTACATAACCGGAATCCAGGAGTCTCGAGAACTTGGCGCGTTCCTCATCTGTAAATCCTGCATTGTGATGATTTGTAGCCGGGTTTTTGATATCGATCTCCTCATGAGCAACATTGAGATCACCGCAATAGATGACCGGTTTCATTTCATTGAGCCTGTTAATGTACTCTCTCCAGGCATCCTCCCACTCCATTCTGTACGGAAGTCTTTTGAGCTCGCCCTGAGAGTTAGGAACGTACACTGTGAGAACATAGTAATCAGGGAACTCTGCAGTTATAACTCTTCCCTCCTTATCATGCTCCTCCACGCCTATGCCATAGGTCACGTTTATCGGCTCTTCCTTGGTGAAAAGGGCGGTTCCTGAGTAACCTTTTTTCTCCGCATAGTTCCAGTACTGGTGATAACCCGGAAGGTCCATCTCTATCTGTCCTGCCTGAAGCTTAGTCTCCTGAAGACAGAAGATATCTGCATCCAGTTTCTGAAACTCCTCCATAAAATTCTTGCCCATCACTGCTCTTAAGCCATTAACATTCCAGGAAATCATTTTTTTCATAGTCATTTTCTCCTTCTCAAAAAGCGAATCATCTGTATTCTACCATATCCTTATAAAAAACTTATACGCCGTAACTATAAATTTACACATTCATTACACGAAAAATGAAATAATTATGTTAACAATGAATAATTGGCACTCATAATGAAAAATATAAGGATTTATCATGTACGGGAATTATTGGTTCAATAGAATAAAGAATAGCCGCGATGAAGATTTAGTTTTTTCAGAGAATCCTCACGCACCATATATAGAAGCTTATACAGGCACTTCAGCTATACCTAAAGGGACTTTATCAGACAACAAAACAAATTATATGTTTGATTTTATAGCAAAGCTGATTCCTGAGAATATGACTGATAATATCAAAAGTTTTCTCAGAGAAAAGCTTCACTTCTCATCTTTTCAGCTTATCATGGGCGGCTTTATGTTAGTGATTCTGATAGGTGCACTTCTTCTGAGACTACCTTTTGCGAGCAATCCGGGTGCTGATATCGATTTTCTGGATGCTCTTTTTACCGCCACCTCTGCTACCTGTGTGACGGGACTTGTTGTTGCTGACACAGTCTGGACCTGGACACTGTTCGGTCAGATAGTCATCCTGACCCTCATCCAGATCGGAGGCATGGGTATAGTAACTATCGCCATTCTGCTTTTTGTCCTTTCCGGCAAGAAAATCGGTCTCCGTCAGCGCAGTATCATGCAGGAGTCGATTTCTGCACCAAACATAGGCGGTATCGTCAAGATGACTGGTTTCATCGTAAAGGGAACACTTTTTTTCGAGTTCCTTGGCGCCCTTCTTATGCTGCCGGTTATGACAAGAGATTTTGGCCCGGTCAAAGGTTTCTGGTATGCCCTGTTTCACGCAATTTCTGCATTCTGTAATGCCGGATTTGATCTCATGGGAGCAGAAGCGCCGTTCTCTTCCCTTACGGACTATGCCGGAGATCCACTCATAAACATTACCATCATGGCGCTCATCATCATCGGAGGTATAGGATTTTTTACCTGGAGTGATGTCTATAAACATAAGCTGAACTATCACACCTACTCCATGCAGTCCAAGGCCATCCTCAATATGACATTGGCACTCATACTGATACCTGCTGTAATCTTCTTTATGACAGAGTACAGAGACATGCCTATAAAGGAACGCCTCCTTGCATCAATATTCCAGAGCGTTACTCCGAGAACTGCCGGGTTCAATACCACAGATTACAGTACTTTCTCAGACAAGAACATACTTCTGACCATAGTACTCATGCTTACAGGCGGAGCTTCAGGATCCACTGCCGGCGGATTTAAGGTCACAACGAATGCTTACACCAATAGAATTTAAGCTTTTAAATCTCCTTGCCAAAAACGTGGGCAAGGTCGTGACCCACAGCTATCTCACCACAGAAATCTGGGGCAACAACTGGAGCAGCAGCATGGCATCCCTGAGAGTGTCCATGGGAAACCTCAGAAAGAAGATAGAAAAGGATACTACCAATCCGGTTTACATCCAGACCCATGTAGGAATCGGGTACAGGATGAATCAGTTATAAGCAGCTTTCATTTTTATAATACAACACGCACAAGCTCTAATCAGTAAACTTGATACATCTAAACTATAAAAAACGGCTCAGCAATGAACAAATCTTCATTACTGAGTCGTTTCTTTTATCCATACAATGTCATCGAATCTATGATTTGTACTACTCAAAGTAATCCTACAATGCATCTTTTTTTGCAAAAACAGATTCCATAGGACACAGCCCCAACATATCCGTCATCTACTATGCCCTCTTCATATTTCTGTACGACAATCTGATCAAGTGCTTCCTTTAATCCCTCTTCCATCTCTGAAAATTTTTTTCTTTGTTTCAGTTCAAAGATATAAGCTGGATCCTTTGGATTATCAGGATAAAGGACTATATCTGTCCTTCCATTTCCTTCCTCACGATTCGACTTTACAGCATAATCCGGCATTCCATAGAGAAGGGATAGGAAAAAGCCGTGATAGAAACTTTCGTCGTTATCAAAATAGCTGATACTTTTAGCAAGAATACTATTTACAAAATCCTCAATCCCCTGTGGATTCACTGAGCTTATCGCATCATACAACGGTGAATAATCAAATCCTTTTACTTTCCTTTCAAACCACTGACGAAGCTGATTTTTATAAACATATGCTATTTCCTTATTTGGAATCTTCATCGTGAGAAAAGTCGCTACATCTTCAAATCTTTCGGAAACATTTTTCAGATATCCTGTAAAATACAGGAAATTCCATAGACTATCTTCACTCTCACGTACATCACCGTAAGTAATATCTTCATGTATCTGCTTTTCTATTGTTCCACCTGAAATAAGAGTATCCAATTCATTTTTCACGGAATCATCCGCTCCTTCGATCATTTCCTTTATTATTGAATTGGAAGATGTATTTGACCAGTATGGTTCCGGAAAGCTTTTGGGATTGGCAACATGATCCTTAACATATTTTATGACACTCCATGGATTATAAATCTCAGTCTGCCCAAATAAATATCCATCATACCAGTCCTTTACTGTTTCAATATGATCCGGAAGCCCATATTCTATAAGCATTTCCTCTGTCTCTGCCTGCGTAAAACCAAAATACTCGCCAAAATACTCGCCATTTATTGAATTAACCTCAAGGTTATTTAAACCTGTAAATATACTTTCTCTACTGATTCTTAAACATCCGGTTATAACTGCCAGTTCCAATGATGTATTGGTTTTGAGTGCAGACTCAAACAAAGACCTGATAAAGCTAACCATCTCTTCATAAAAACCAAGCTGATAGGAATTCTCCAACGGTACATCATACTCGTCAATTAGAATAACTGTTTTCTGCCCATGGTATTTTTCCAAAAGTTCAGAAAGAATCTTAAGGGCTACCGCATATTTTCCCACTTCAATCTGAAATGCTCTCACTCTGTCTTCATCATTTTTGAAGGTTTTTTCCAGTCTGCGCCACTCTTCCTCACCATTCAAAAGGCTCGAAAACTCATTCTTATCTCTTTCATCCAGCTTATCTGAATCCTTTATATATGAGTGTCTGCTATATTCATCTATAATAGTCTTTCTCAATATCATAAAGGAATTATAGAAGTCGCTCTGTTTCCCGGATTTCAATGATAAATTAATGACCGGGTACCTTCCCATTCTGGACTTGATATCATCGGAGCCTTCCAGCACTATCTTCTTATTTTCGAAATATCTGCTGTTATCAATCCTGTTCCCATTCCTATCCCTCTCATCTTCAAGGAAGGTCTGAATTGTTGAAAGCACAAGGGTTTTTCCAAATCTTCTGGGGCGGGTAAAAAGGGTGACATTTCCACCTTTTTCAAAAATATCCTCTATCAGAAGAGTCTTATCAACATAATAACAGTTGTCATCTATCATTCTTTTGTAAAACTCATACCCTATCCCGATCTTCTTCATGAAAAACCTCCGGCTTCTATTCATCAGCTTTGATTTTATCAAAAAATTTGATTTCAGTTAAGACTATTCAATCTTACACTCACATCTCAAGTCTCGTCAGTGCATACCTCTTCTTTACATCATGTACGGAACCTGAAACTTATAGAGATTACTGAGCCACGTACTTCCGTTTGCTCTCCTCATATCGAGAGTGTTGATCATAACAGATCTTGTACGCATAATTCCCGGTCCTGCATAGTAGGCCATGGAACTCATGGAGCTCACAACATAGTACTTGCCGTTATAGGTCCCCAGATACATCATCTCATGTCCCTTGAAGAAAAGTACACTTCCGATAGGCATATTGTTAAGTATCTGAAGCTTCTGCTCATCAGAGAAACCCGTAACATCAAAACCAAGGCTAGGAGAAGCTGCCTGCCAGGTCGTGTTTCTCGGAATATTCAGTCCGAAACATCTGTAAACATCATTAATATAACCTGAACAATCGTTGGAAGAAAGCATTCCTCCCCAGCCGTATGTATCACCGAGCATTCTGAAGGCAACTGTGAGAACATTTCTCTTGGTAAGAGGGATATAGCCTTCGTGAACATTGGCCCCGGCACTGATAAGCGCAAGCTCCTTACTGTAGGTTCCATCCCAGTTTCTCACAGGTACATACACAACATGGTTTCCGATAGGTGATCGATTGGTAACTCTTGTGCCGTAACTTCCCTTAGGTGCGATCTCAAGCTTTGTCCCCATAGTCAGCATCAGGTTTGAGGTTGCCGGATTGGTATTGGACTCTGCAAGAAATATACGTCCGTCGGCCACCACAAGAACTCTGTCCTTCGGTATGTTCCAGGCACTCTCCCACTCTGATTTATTCTTACAAAGAGCTATATCAGAAGCATTAACCCAGCCTTCACAGTTTTCAGATAAAGCATAGTACCACTGCCCGTCAGCGGAAACAGACTTAATGATCAGCGGATCGTTTACCCTTACTGCCGACAGGATGTTGTAATTGAAATTCAGATCCCCACGCTCATCAGTGATGGTGATATCCGCCGGAAATTCATTGAGTGTTGTGCGTTTGGTAACGATGGCATATATCGGTGACTGGTTATGTGATGCCATCTGATTTTGAGTGTTGTTTACAACGTAATCAATCAACGCATCACTTATCTCATTACCATATTGATCATAATATCCCTTTTTCTGATAGCTCTCAAAATCCTCTCTTGAAGACTTTAATACTGAGGCATTGAACTTAACACCATCCGTCACCCCTGTATAGTGGAGAAGATCGTTGGTGTTAGTCTCAGGTGTAGCAAGTATGGCAGCATTAATCATATCTATCTTGGCGGAATCTGCCCAAACAGTGTCTGCATCTGCCGGCTGGAGACCAAGCCAGAACTCAGGAGCATTCATCTCCGCAGTAACATCCGGCATGTAGCTGACTTCCGCATAGGTCGGAACTGTACCTGCCATCAGCATTAGAAATGCTGCTGCGACTCCGGCACATACCTGAGTCTTCCCGGAACTACTGATGTGTTTCATCCATGTACCGACCGCCGAAGCAGCATTCATTGCGATGCGTTTTAGTATAAAATTATGTGAGTCACCCTTTTTCTGTTTTTTGATCATCATACATAAACCCCTTTTACCCTTCATTTTCATGAAACTGAAGCCTTCTTTTCTCCGATTTCATGCAAAATCCACCTGTTTCTTTTTTACAATCATTTATCTCATTATATACTATCGACAGTGCAGAGATTGTATTAAGTGAATGCTTAAATAAAAAACGGAGCATACCTCAGTTTCACGTTGGTATGCACCGATTAAGCTTCACGATTTATTATGTCAGATCTTTTATTCCGGCCTCTTTCAGTGCCCTGAGAAATGTCTCTCGATTGAGGCCGGCGATGAGCTCCTCCGGGAAGTGTACCTCCTCCAGTAAGCTCTTTGACTTCTCAAACTTTCCTATGATGGTAGAGATATGTGCATCTGTAGCGAGGGATATCTTGCACCCCACCTCCGCGCAGGCAAGAAGTATATCCCTGCATCTGTCATGAGTCACATCATCCTGCACACCATTGAAACCGAAGCTGTGCTCATTAACTTCAAGCAGTTTGTTCATATCTTTTGCCGCAGTTGCGATTGCCTTAAAATCCACATCAAGCCCGGATCTGCCCACATGTCCGAGGATAAACACCTTTTCATGCTCCAGTGCCTTGATATACATGTCAGTCATCTCTGTGCGGCTTGCCCCATTGGCAAATGCCTTGCCATGTACACTTGCTATAACATAATCCATTTTTCTCGTGATGTAGTCATACAATGTACTTGAATGATTAAACGAGTCTCCAACGATATTTTCACTGACTGCTATATCTTGGCCAAAGAGGTCGCCATTGAGACTCACGATATCAGCTTCGCAGCCGCATAAAAGTGTAACTCCCATCCACTCCCTAGGCCAGGTGGACGGTGCAACTGCGAGGTATTGATAGTTCTTCAGATTCTCAGGATCGGTCCAGAGCATAGCTGAGAAGTGATCAGTAGAAGCAAGAAGCTCCATACCGACATCTGCCGCAGCTCTCACATTCTCCTGTATAGTTGAGTAAGCATGCCTGCTGTAAAACGTATGTGTATGTGTATCGCACTTTATATCGTACATCTGAACCTCCTTGAATACGGAACCTGGCTGCCTTCCAAAATACGCTTGCAATCATAACACAGATAAGTTACCTTTTTAAAGCCAATGATATATATGCTAACCATAAAAAAAGTATTAAGATGTAACTGTCAGGTAAAAATTTTTGCAGTCAGCTACGATCAATATCAGAAATAGAAAGAGAAAAATATGTCAGAATCTTTAGTTTCAAATGGAAAAATTGTTTTAAGAAAGGGCGAGGGCCGCACCATCAAAGCCGGCGGTGCCTGGATATATGATAATGAAATCGACAAATACGAGGGTGACTACGAGAACGGCGACATCATCACCGTAACAGATTTCGACGGGTTCTTTATGGGATATGGTTTCATAAATCATAATTCCAAAATCCGTGTCCGCATGCTTTCACGTTGGAGGAAGGAACCTGTCGACAGAGAGTTCCTGCGAGAGCGGGTTAAGGCTGCCTGGGAGTACCGTAAGACTGTCGTTGACACAAGTTCCTGCCGTATCATCTTCGGTGAGGCTGACTGGCTTCCTGGTCTTACAGTTGATAAGTATGAGGATGTTCTGGTAGTTGAGTCTCTGGCTCTCGGCATCGACAGACTTAAAGATATGATACTTCAGGATCTGGTTGATATCCTTAAGGAAGATGGCATCAACATAAGAGGTATCTATGAGAGATCTGATGCCCCTGTCAGAAAGAAGGAAGGTATGGAGCCTCACAAGGGATTCATCGGACCTGAATTTGACACCAACATTCTTATAACTGAGAATGGCGTAAAATACATGGTCGATGTGGTCAACGGTCAGAAGACCGGATTTTTCCTTGATCAGAAGTACAACCGTCTGTCCATTCAGAAGCTTTGCAAGGGCAAGAAGGTGCTGGACTGCTTTACACACATGGGAACCTTTGCATTAAACGCCGGCATCGCAGGAGCCAGTGATGTTGAAGGCCTTGATATCTCGGAACTTGCTGTTTCTCAGGCTACTGCCAATGCTGAGAGAAACGGCCTCTCGGAAACCGTTCACTTCCGCGCAGCCGATGTATTGGACGAGCTGCCTAAGCTCAATCAAAAGGGTGAAAAGTATGACGTTGTTATCCTTGATCCTCCGGCATTTACAAAATCAAGGGAAGCAACAAAGGCTGCAATCCGCGGCTACCGTGAGATCAACATGCAGGGCCTTAGGCTCGTTAAGGACGGCGGCTACCTTGCAACCTGCAGCTGCAGTCACTTCATGACACCGGAGCTTTTCACGAGAACCATCAGAGAAGCGGCACAGTCAGTACACAAGCGTCTCCGTCAGGTGGAGTATCGTACCCAGTGTTCCGACCACCCTATCCTCTGGTCCGGTGACGAAAACAGCTACTATCTCAAATTTTACATCTTCCAGGTATGTGATGAGAAATGACCTGTTAAACTGATTCCTGTATTGATATTGGTTTAAAATATTTCCGCTTTTTTAAACAATGCCATATTATTTTAAAAGAAAAAAAACAGACCAAAAGGTGCATGCCGTTTGGTCTGTTTTTATTTTTAAGGGGAATGATTGTATATCAGGAAACAATCATTTTGAAAATTTTTTCAAGGTTCAGTATAGAACATAAGACTGCTATGGCAAATCTGACAATCTATATATTCTTTCAATCCCCTTCACCAGTGTATCTGATAAATAGTCCAAAATATTAACCACCTATAAATGAATACACAGACATAGATGCCATCATGCTGGCAAGTGATTCTCAGGCCAGGGGAGCCATGAGAGCACTTAAAGAAAGCAGTATATCTGTTCCGGAAAGCATCAAGATACTCAGTATGACAGGGATTCAGATTGGAGATATGATCGAAACCTCTCTCACCTCTGTAGAGCTTACGGGAGAGGAAATCGGTGCCGAGGCTGCAACTATGCTGATTCGTGCTATCGAAGCATCTCCTGACCACAAACCACCTCTCCAGCACCTGACACTCTCTGCCCAGCTGGCGGAGAGAGAATCAACGGCGATGAATTAAATAAATAACAATTTTGAAACAAAAAAGCCACAGCTCTGTCTGACAGACTGTGACTTTTTCATATAACCACTCACTTATAAACTTTACACCAACATATAACATCGGCTGTAATTTAGCCTCGAATTTATTTCACTATTCTGACTTTATCAAAAATATAATTACATTTATACAGCAGCATCCTGCATCATAAATGTTATGACTTTTTTCATATCATCAGGATCTGATACCAAAAGCTCAAGTTCCTTGATTGTTGCAGTGTTTAAAAGATTGGCTGTCATAATCATCTGTGTAAGCTTTGATTTAAGATTGATTCGATCGCCTTCATCAGAAACAAGCTCAATCTTGCCCTTACAGCTGTCGAGAACTTTAAAAAGACCTTCAACGTTGTTTACATTCTCAAGTTTCATAAATTTTCCTCCTGTTATAGTTTTAAACGATATTTTTACAATGTTTCTTCATCATATTAAAAACTAGTACTATTCAAGTCATAACACGAAGTTGCATCCATCTTTGAGCTATTCATTTTCATGTTGGAAAGCATGATATAGCAGCTTTCACAAAATTGCAAGTGAATTTTTGTGAATTATTCCAAATATACTTGTAGCTTTTATCATTATTTCTTCAAATGCTATCATGCCCATTATATGAAAACTGTGGTATACTTCATGCGGAACAGAGAGATATTTGTTACTGTTTTAACAATGCTTCTTACATTCCGTCATCAATCACAGGAAGTTTTCTATAAATCTTCCATTGCAGCATCGGTCCTTCGCAAAGCGATACATTTGGACTGAAATTCCAAATTACAGGAGAGAAATCATGAAATTAGTCATTGGTAACGATCACGCAGCAGTAGACATGAAGAATGAGATCAAGCAGTACCTTGAGGAAAAGGGAATTGAGATCGTAGATGTTGGAACAAATTCAACAGATAGCTTTAACTATCCTATTTCAGGATATCGCGTAGGTAAGATGGTCGCAGAAGGCAAGGTTGATGGCGGTATAGCTATCTGTGGTACAGGCGTTGGTATCAGCCTTGCATGTAACAAAGTCGATGGTGTTCGTGCCTGCTGCTGCAGCGAGCCTTACTCAGCTGAAATGAGCAAACGCCATAACAACTCAAACGTTATATGCTTTGGCGCACGTGTTATCGGTATCGAAACAGCAAAGCAGATTGTTGATGCCTGGATCAACGCGAAGTTCGAGGGCGGCCGCCACGAGAACCGTGTAAACATGATCATGGAGATTCAGGATACACAGAGCCTCAAGGCTGCTGAAGAAGCATAAGGCTTCACTCTGTAAATTGTCTTTATAAAGACTGCCTGGTCATTGTTTTACAGTCACCATCTACAAATATAAATACTAAACTCTAAAAGGGCTACTTCAAATTCTGAGGTAGTCCTTTTATGTAGGATCTATGATTTATGCTGTGTAGAATTATTTCTTCTTGAATATATTTACTTTCCTTTATGAAAGTACTAATTTTTTGTAAAGCATACTATATATTTTTTTAATCTTTGAAACCACCAGTCTTAAAGTTAGTTTATATACAACTGGTACCATTTCTCTTTGCAAAATTCCAACAAAATTTAATCAAATTTCTAAGTTCAAAACTCACGTAAAATCAAGGCTTCTTTTCAATTGGCACATTTGTGACCTATCTTTTTTTAACGCTGTTTTATAAACTTTTCTTACAATAGTTGAACGTTTTACTCAAAACATGGATGGATTCATTCTGGTAAAAAAACAGCCATCCACAATAAAGAAAGGAGGATTTGAGTGATTAAAAGAAAACTTTTTAAAGCAAGAAGGGGCCTTGCTATTATATTGGCAGCGACTATGGTGATGAGTCATGGAGTTACAGCATTGGCAGATGAGATAGTCAAAGTTGTGGTTGATGAGGATAAATCTGTAGATATTTATTCAACCGAGGGAAAAGAGGTCAGTGAAAAAGTTGAATCTGCTGAAATCCATAACGTAAATCGTGCAGCCGTAACCGCCAGCTCATCTAACGAAAAAAGTGAAGCAAATGTGATTGTAGGTAACGATGTAACTTCTACAGCGGACTCTACCAATTCCGACTCTACCAATTCCAAAGGAGTTGCAGCATATTCCCACGATAAATCAACTACGACAGTTGATATCGGAAATGATGTTAAAGCTTCTAGTTCAACTGAACAAAATGACACCACCGGAGTATTTGCTTCAGCAGGAAGTGATAAGGAAACTCAAGCAAGCCAAAAATCAACTACAACAGTCAAAGTTGGTGGAAACGTTTCTGCCGAAAACACTCATGAGGCTAATACAAGTGAAAAGTTAGGTAATACTAACACAGGTGTTGACGCACGTTCGTGTGGATATAGTGAAGCGAAGGTAGATGTAGCAGGTGAAATATCTGCTGAAACAGATACAGGTTCTTCTACTGGAATACTTGCTTATGCAGAAAGTAAGGATTCCAGTTTAGATGTTTCTGCAAATTCAGTTAAATCTGAAGGAATTGATGCAATTGGCATTAATTCAGGCGCAATCGGTGGAAAAGATTCACCATCCTATGAGGGAAGCTATGGTGATACTGATATCCATATCGATAAGGAGGTATCTGCCAAAGGACAACAATCGGCAATAGGTATCTTATCTAACAACTATGGCGATACAGATATCCATGTAGGAGGTATCTCTGCCGAAGCATCGACTGCCCAAGGTATCAATTTTTCTAACAACAGTAATGCTGAAACTACTATTACAGTTAATAATGGGATAACTGCCACCGCTACAGGAGATAATGATAATGCATCAGCTGTTGGAATAGCCAGTTATTATTCAGGAACTGGTAATGTCTCCATCACTGTAGGTGATAGTATAACTTCCCAAAGTACTAAACATGCAGAAGGCATACAGATTGAAGGCACAGAAGGAAAACTTAATATCGAAGTTGTCGGTGATGTCATACAGGATGGAAAAACAGGTTGGGCTATCGGACTTAACGATGGTGTATATAAGACAGCAGATATTGATGTTTCTGTAGGTGGAGATGTAGTTGCTTCCAATACAGCTGTGAATTTATACAAATCACAGGATGAAAGCAATATCGACCTTGTCGTCGAAGGTACCATAAAGGGCGAGGAACATAATATCGTTATAAACTCTTCACAAGAGTACGATTATAGCCAAGACCCTCATGTTGTGAAAGAAACAATAGATCCAAAAACCAAAAACCTCAATATAACTGTATGGAAAGTTGATACTTCAAAGACCAATGGAAAAATTGTTGAAAATAAAGTTGGAGATGAATATAAGCAGGATGCTATAACTGAAAAGGTTGAGAAAACCATCAATTACATTATAAAAATAGATGAGAAAAGTACTGGTTATCTTTCATCTGATCAGAATACCGCAAAACAGGATGAAAAAGTAACCTTGAAACTCGACATACCGGAAGGTTATTCTGTTGACTCCTTCTACAATGGAAAAGATGCCGCCGCTGTCAAGGTAGTTCAGGATAACAGCGGAAACTACTATCTCGTAGTTCCTAGAGGAGGAGGCGTATGTGTAGGTGTCAATCTTAAATCTACAGCTATGACTCCATCTGGCAGCAACAACGTTTCAGAAGATAACTCAACTACCGATAACACACTTTCTGGTGTAACTGACAACAGCTCAACTACTGAAAGCCGTTCTTCAAGTGGTGGTTCTTCTTCCGGCAGTGGCTCATCAGGAGGTTCAGGCGGTGGTTCAGACAGCTCAAGCAGCAGCGC